>CAYXTQ010000029.1:0-10101 GCA_964467845.1 uncultured Methanosarcinales archaeon
TAGTTCTATTAATCTCTTGGAAATACGAGATAGTTGGAGGAATTGCTTTTATTCTGGCTGGACTATTGTATATTATTATACTAATGAGAAATCCATTTGAATGGTATATGCTCTCTTGGTCTATACAAATTGCTGGACCTGCATTCCTTATAGGAATATTATTTTTTGCTAATTGGTTCAAAAAGAAAAAAATAAAAAGTGTGTAAAAAAAAGTCATGGCTTTTCCCTACTTTCTACACATAGCCTATAAAAGTATATTTCTCAATAATATCATAATTCTTTGCATTAAATCAACTTTATTTAAAGCAATGTAAAAGTCCTCTTTTGTTGTATAATTGTCTCCATCTTCATCCTGATATGTAGTAATTATCTGAAAACTATTTTTTCCTACGTTTAAGTCTTTTCCAAGCAGATTTAATACAAACTCTTGTTCTGTATCTAATGATTCAATTTTCCAGGTTCTAAATAAATGTTTTCCTTTAACATCAATGATAACATCTTTAGGTAAGGTATTAGATGCTTTAACCAGTTTAAATTTAATAAAGTAGTTATCATTGTAAGAAACATTATCAGGATACTCTAAATCCCTTATTTCAATTCTTGGTTTATCAGTTACTGAATATGCTATTCTAGCCAGTTTAAAGACTTCATTGTTTTCTATTGTAATAATATTTTCTTTTTTTCCAACAGAAGACATATCAATAGAAAAATTTGTATTTAGTTCTTGGGATATTCCTAAATCAAATGTTCTGCATTCTTTTTTTAAGCATAAATTCAAATTCTTAAGTAAGGTGTTTCCAATATTTTTTACATAACAGTTAATGATCACTGGTTTATCTAAGTAATATTCTTTTTCTGCATTACAGTTTAATTCAATGTTTTTTGAATAAATCTTTTCTTTTTCTTTTTCTTTTTCATCTAAAATTTCTTGCATTCCACTTCTAGAATAAACTGTGTCATCCCTAGATGCATAGAAAAAAGCAATACCTGATACATTATCCAGGGAATTAATTCCAACAGGGAATGTGTAAACATATTTTTCATCCAAATCTTTGTTAACCTTGATAAGCCAATAAATTTTTGTTTTTTCATTCGGTTTTAACACTATATGTTTTTTACCATTACTAGCCAATTCAATCTCTTTTGAGCTGGAAAGATAAAGCTCTGTTGATACATAGTAATCCTTCAGATTTTTTACTTCAACTTCAACTATATTATAAGAGCCAAATCCAACATTTTCCTCAAAAATGTTTGTTTTTAAAGAAACAGTCTGATCTTTATACTTTTTTTTTTCTATTAGATTAACACTTATATTTAAGTCCTTTGGCTCTACTAAAACACCATATCCTTTCCATTCATATCTTGTAGAGGGATCATTAGAATCTAAGCTATATCTTAAGTCAATATGTGACAAATCAATAAAACCAAACTGTTTATAGGTAATGTCAAAAGGAACCCAGCCATAATCTGGAAAGTATACTTCAGCCCAAGCATGAGGACCCCAGTTGTTTAGATCATTCCAGTCAGTGTAAGCAACACCACTAATGAATCTTGCCGGTATGCCTAGACTTCTTACCATTGCTATAAATAAAGTAGTTAATTCATCACAAACTCCAAATCTATTTAATAAAACCCAAGATGCTTTTTGTGAAACATCTTCTGTCAATGTGTTAAGGTTATATCTGATATTATCCTCTACCCATGCTGCTAATTTACTTGTTATTATATAGAGGTCATCTTCCCCCCCTACTAAATTAGATGCTAATGTTATTATTTCCTTATTATCTGAATCGATGTTTTCAGTTGGTTTAGTATATTGGATATATTCTTCTGGTAAATATTTTATTGGAAATTCGATTTTATTTTTTATTTTCAATAACTGCTCATCAGTGTTTATGATATAATCTGTTTCAAATTTTATTTTATTTTTTTTTTCTACATTTTTCCATTCAAAGTTTATTGAATCTTTTGTTATTTCAGCATCTGGTTCTATTTCAGAAGACAATATTTTTTGCCTCCATGTTTCCGACGGGTAAAATAATAAATAGGACTTGATATATTCAATATTGTAATCAGTTAGGCTAGGATAAATGTTAATTTCTCCTGAAATAGATAAATTCATCTTTACCTCTTCATTATTATAAAAATTAGCTGCAATAGAAATGTTAGTCAGTAATGCTATTATGATAAGATATGGTGTTAACTTTTTCATAATTTTAAATAAAAGCATAGCATATTTAATATTTTCTATTATGATAGCTGTCAAGAATCAGATAATATATTTATTTATTCCATTACTAGCCCGCATTTTTTACAAAACAGTTCTCCGTTATCATAACCAATGTCTTCACTGCCGCAATCTGGGCATTTTCTTTTCTTGTCTTCCTGTTTCAATCTGTTAAGAGGTCTTTCACTCCATTGAGCCAAATTTACCACCCATATATTGATTTTTAGGATTATATAACCATTTATAAATGTTATGGTTTTTTATGGGTATTGGTACAAGCCTTACATATTTCTAAATCAAATTTACCTTTTCTTGTGTTTTCTCTTATTTTTCTATAATCTTCTTTGTTCCAAATATCTATTAATCTCTCTAATTGAAGATTGCCGAAAACATTTCTGCTTTGATAATCATTACAACAAAGAAGAACATTGCCTTGATAATCAATAACAACAATATTTGATGGATAATAGCACTTATTAATTTTTCTTACATGTTGTGGATTAATTAGACCGCCCCTATTAAATAAATAAGATTCGTCAGAGAATTTTTTTAATCTAATTTTTTTTCTTTGTTTAGGTTCTAATTCATCTAAAAGTTTAAATTCATTTTCGTCATATCTAGATACTATAAATTTGTCTATACCATTTCTAATTAATTCTTCAAAAAATTCTTTTGTCAATAAATCGCCATTCGTCCAAATAACAATTTGTGATTCAGGTAATTTTTCTCTAACATAACTCATTAACTCTGAAAGTCTTTCATCTAGTAATGGTTCACCATAAAAATGTGGAGAAAATTTTCCTTTAAAATCAATTTCTGCTAATTCATCTACAATCTTTTTAAAGAGCCATTCATCCATTCTGCCATCGGATCTTGAATATTTGGATGTAGGGCATACTTCACAACTTCTGTTACAGCGAGCAATGGTTTCTAATTCAATATGAGAGAATGTATGTGAAGTGCCGCTTAAAACTCTTCTATAAAAATCTATCCAATGATAAACTTGATCTCCATGAGGTTTAATTTTCTCTAGAACAATTTGATCAAGTAATTCAACTATTGACATAAACATATAAAATAGAGGTTGTTTAATAAATATTATGTCCATAATTCATAAAGAAAAAGAATAATACGCCACGGGAGACGATGAAAATAAAAACTTTTCAAGCCTCCCTTGGCTTACGCCGCGGGAGGGACTCTCAATCATTGCTCATGAAAGCGCTTACATAACCAATAAAATTTGAACCCTCACACCCAAAGGGCAGAGGATTAGCAATCCTGCAGTTCCTTAAGAGATTTCTCAAGAAATCTCCGCAATACCAGGTTATGCGACCGCGGCATATATGCTAGTTATTCAGAATTGATTTATAAATCTTATTGATTTAAAAGTAAGGTGCAAGGCATTCCTTCGTATACACCATACCATTGTAGTTTATTAATTAATCTTGCATTATTCATGTCTGCAATCCAGAAATAATTCTCATCTTCACAATAAAGGGCTTTTCTCCATATTGAGTTGTCTTCTGTTTTCATTAAATCAATATAAATTACTTTTTTGCCACTTGGGCATTTTTTTTCATCCCATGTTCCTTTTGGTGCCTGAGCAGGATTTACTTTCATATCTTCATCTAAATAAGTTATATTTATGCAATTAGAATTTGTTTTTACTTCTTTTTTACATCCACTTATTATTATAAAAAATAATACAATCAGCAAGATTATTTTTTTCGTCATTTTTAATTTATTTTAGATTGTTTTTTTATTTAAATATTATTAATTTTTTCAATATTATGTTTTTTTAATAGCATATCAAATCTGTTTTTAAGAAAATAAACCCTAAATCCTATTTTTTTGAATTTAATAAAATTCTCTTTTCTATAGATGGAAAGTCTATATTGGATAGTCCTATGAGTTCCTCCAATCCTTTCTTTTACATTAGATGTTATGTCTAATGATTTTAGAAGTTTTTTTAGATCATAAGCAAATTTTTT
Source organism: uncultured Methanosarcinales archaeon (assembly GCA_964467845.1). GTDB lineage: Archaea > Nanobdellota > Nanobdellia > Woesearchaeales > CAYXTQ01 > CAYXTQ01. Next base: position 4,219 of record CAYXTQ010000029.1, read on the forward strand.
GTCTTTTGTGATAAATCTTATTTCTCTTAATGACTTTAATATAGTTCCTTCCATATCAAAAGCTTGCTTTAAGTACGCAATTTTTACTGAATCTGGAGATTTAAATACCCAAGATGGAATTCTCATAGATTTATTAGATTTAGGTATTTGCAGAATATGGTAAAAGAATCTTGCTAATGTCTTTGAATTAGTATAGGTATCAAAACAATTATGTCCTTTCCTGATAAATATTTTATTTGATGGGGAAAACAAATTATTCAATAAATCTCTAAATAAATAGTTTTTTGATATATCTTTTTTCTGGTGGAAATAAATTCTCATTAAATCTTTGATTAAACTTCCATCAGGCATTAAACCTGCTAAAGATGCGCAATCCTCATCTAATATAAAGGGAATATTTATTTTTATTGTATTTATTCCGTTACCATACTTTAAGATATATTTGTTATTAAAAGAAACTATTTTAAAATATTTGGTTAGTAATTTTTTATTAATTTTTTGATATTTCATTTCAAATCACATATATTTAATAATATTTGAAACTATTTTAAATAATTTTAGTTTTTAAATAAAATTATAATTTAATAGTTGAATAAGGACTAATGATTTGAAATAGTAATAAATAGCCAAAAAATTTATATATAGACTTAAATTCGAAAATACGTCTGCCCATTTATAGCGGGGATGTAGTTAAGCAATAGCTTTCTACACCGTAATAGGGCAGCCAGGAGTGCCCGATGGGCCCATAACCCATAGGTCATTGGTTCAAATGGAGATAACATATGTTATTTCCTGAATTTCCAATCCCCGCTAGTATTTTTTTTTTTTTTTTTTATAAAGAATTCTTTTATTCATAACTCTTTTTATAACTGGTATCAGAATGTAATTTATGCAATATTTCTCTTTCAACACTATTAAAAGCCTTATGTAATGTTCTTGCTAAATCCCAATCAACAGCATTTGTTGATTCTAGGAAGAAAGAGGGGCTATTTACCCTTACATGTATTCCATATTTCTTTCTTTTGCCTGTTATATTATGAGTCTTAATGTGTATAATTAAAGAAACTTCCTCTTTAAAGTTTCTAGCTATCTTACCATAATACTCACTAGCTAACTTGTTAATAATCTGTATCTCTGATTCATCTAATTTTTTAACTCCAATTATCTGTATTGGCTGCATACTAAAACAAGTTTAATGCTTTAGTTTAAATATTTTTCTCATAAAGTTTAAAAAGAGATTCTATTTTTATTTAAAATATGACTTTAACCTGCGGGATTGATGAGGCAGGGAGAAAATAAAAAAAAAAAAAAAATCAATACCAAAAACCAATAAAAAGAATTCAATAATAAAAAAAGTAATTTAAAAAAAAAAATAAAATAAATTTTTTATTTCCCTTAAGGTCCTGTCATCGGTCCTCTTGTAATATGTGGTGTAGTAGCTAATGCTATAGATGAACATCTTCTATATAGTATTGGGGTTAAAGATAGTAAGGAATTAACACCAAAGCAACGTTCATACTTGTTTGATAAAATAAAAAAAATAATTAAAAGCTATAAAGTTATTATTATATCTCCGCAGGAGATAGACAAAACATTGGCTGACAAAAAAACTAATTTAAATTGGCTTGAAGCAATAAAATCTGCTGAAATAATTAATAAGTTAAATCCAGACAAAGCAATCTTAGACTGTCCAAGTCCAAATATTAAGGCCTATAAAGCTTTTTTACAAAAACATTTAAAAAAAAAAATAAAACTTATTGTATCACATAAGGCTGACCAACTTTATCCTATTGTTAGTGCTGCCTCTATTATAGCTAAGGTTATAAGAGATAATGAGATAGAGAAGATAAAGGAAAAAATAGGCATAGACTTTGGTTCTGGTTATCCTAGTGATCCTTTAACTGTAGAGTTTTTAAAAAAAAACTATAGAAAATATCCTGAAATATTCAGGAAGAACTGGGCATCTTATAAAGAACTTCAAAAAAAAAAAGGGCAAAAAAGCTTGAGTGAGTTTTAAAACAACAAAATTTAAATATGTTCTATTATAAGGGTTGTTTAATGACTAAGATAAATAAAATTGTGATGCATGGCTTTAAGTCATTTGCAAAACATACTGAACTTGTTTTTGGGGATGACTTTAATTGTGTACTTGGTCCTAATGGTAGCGGCAAGTCTAATATTTTAGATGCTTTATGCTTTGTTTTAGGTAAAAGTTCAACAAAATCGTTAAGGGCTGAAAGGGCTTCTAACCTTATTTATAATGGTGGCAAATCAAAAAAACCAGCTAAACAGGGAGAGGTCAGCGTTTACTTTGATAATAAGGAAAAAACATTTCCAACAGAGGATAAGGAAATCAAAATAACAAGGATTGTAAGGCAAACTGGCCAAAGTATATATAAAATCAATGAAAAAGTTAGAACAAGACAGCAGATTATTGATTTGTTAAATGTAGCAAAAATTGATCCAAATGGTTATAATATAATTCTTCAGGGAGATATTGTAAGATTTACAGAAATGCCTTCTATAGAAAGAAGGATGCTGATAGAGGAGATATCTGGGATATCTGTCTATGAGGAAAAAAAACACAAAGCACTTTTGGAATTACAAAAGGTAGAACAAAAATTAAATGATGCTGATCTTATTCTCAGAGAGAGGAACACATACTTAAAAGAGTTGAAAAAAGACAGAGACCAGGCATTAAAATACAAGGATATGAGTGATAAAATAAAACAGTATAAGGCTTCTTATTTAAATATACAAATAGATAAGCAAGAAAAAGAAGAATCAGAGTTAAAAGGTAAAATAGATGAACTGGATAAAGAACTTGAAAAACTAAATTCTAAAATAGCATCATTAAAAAAAGAAAATCAGGAAAAGAAACAGCTAATAGAACAAATAACAAGTGAGATTGAGGAAAAGGGTGAAAAAGGCCAGGTTGAACTTAACAAAGAGATTGAAGCATTAAAGATATTGATGACTAGGCATAATTCCAGGATTGAAACATGCAAACATGAGATAGAGAGGATAAAGAAAAGAAAAGAGGACCTGCAGAATGAGGATAAAGAGGTTTTTGAAAAAATAAAAGAACTTAATGAAAAAAAAAAAGGGTATGAAGAAGAGATAAAAAGATTGAAAAAACAGGTTTCTGACATTGAGGTTAAAATAAAGGCGTTTAAAGAAAAAAATAAAATAGAAGAGGCTGCTGATTTAGATAAGGAGATTGACAATCTGGATAAAGATTCTGAAGAGCTACAAAAGGAAATTCAGAGATTAAGAGAAGAAGAACATAATTTATTAAGGCAAAAGGACAGGATAGAGCATAATTTATCTATAATAGATGAGAAGATAAACAAGGTAAAAGAGATAGAAAAAGAATACAAAGAGGATATAGAGAAGTTAAGAAAAAAAAGAGACGAATTCAAGGATATAACTGTAGAACTAAATAAAAAACTTAGTGAAGATACTTCTTTGTCACAGCAGATTGCTGATAACAGAAAAAAAATTACAAATGCCATAGAAGAACTTGCGAAGTTAGAGGCCAGGTCTGCTGGAATAAAAGAACACATAATATCAGATTTAGCAGTAAAAAAAATATTAGGATTGAAGAAGGCTGGAGTTTACGGGACAGTAGCAGACTTGGGAGAAGTTAATAGCAAGTATAGTTTAGCCTTAGAGGTGGCAGCAGGTCCTAGGCTGAAAAGTATTGTTGTAGAAGATGATAAAATAGCGAGTGATTGTATTAAATATTTAAAACAAAATAAGTTTGGTGTAGCAACTTTTTTGCCGTTGAATAAAATAAAACCAAAACCTACAACATCTGAAATAAAAAATATTGTTAAAGCCAATGGAAGCCACGGTATGGCTATTGATCTTGTTTCTTTTGATAATAAGTTTAAGAAGGTATTTGAGCATATTTTTGCTGATACGGTCATAGTTGATAACATAGATACAGCACGCAGACTTGGTATAGGAAAGGCAAAGATGGTTACTCTAGATGGGGATGTTTGTGAAATGAGTGGAGTAATGCAGGGCGGCTTTAGACAAGAAAAAAAGAAGAGCTACGGGTTTAAGGAAAAGGAGATAACAAAAGGCATTAAAGAATATGAAGATTCTATAAATGAATTGAAGAATGTTATTTCTACATTAGAAAAAAGGAGAGATGAGTTAGAAGAAAATATTGAATCTTTAAGGAACAAAAAGGCCAATCTTGAAGGTGAAATCATAAAGACAGAGAAAGGTTTGCATTTAGAGGCTGGTGATATTGACTTATCTAAAAAACAGAAACAAAATTTTGAAAAAGATTTGGAAAAGACAAATAAGTTCATCAAGGAAATAGAAGAAAATATCATTGAAAAAAATAAAAGGCTTACTTCTTATAAAATAAAGAGACAAGAACTAAGAAATCAAATTTCCCAATTAAGGGATCCTGCTTTATTAGCAGAATTAAGCGCATTTGAGGAAAAAAAAAGGGAGATTAATGAGGATATTATAAAACATGAGTCAGAAAAAAAAAATATTGACACCCAGATTAGTATTTATGGACAAGATACAAGAAAAACAACACAAATATTAAAACAATTAGATAAGGATGAAGTGAGTTTTAATGAGGAAATCAAGAAAATTAATGAAGTAATGCTAGAAAAACAAAAGGTATTAAAGGGGGAGGAGGAAAAAGCAAAGGACTTTTATGCCAAATTTAGGTCTTTGTTTGACAAAAGAAATAAAATAAGCCAGGAAATACAAAAAGATGAGAATACGATTGATGATAAACTAACAAAAAGCAGGGATACAGAGATAAATGTTAATACAATTTCTTTAAAAAAAGCTGAAGTAACTGCAAGGCTTTCTGCTTTAAACCAAGAGTTTGAGCAATACCACGGAGTTAAGATTATTTCAATGCCTGAAGAAGAGTTAAAAAAAGAGGTTTCAAAGTTTGAAAAAATGAGGGATGAGATTGGAAGTGTAAATATGAGGGCTTTAGAGATATATGAAGAGGTTGAAAATGAATATAATAAGTTACTAGAAAAAAAAAGTAAGTTGTTAAAAGAGAAGGACTCAGTAGAGGGTATGATGAAAGAGATTGAGAGCAAGAAGAAGGACTTATTCATGAAAACGTATGATGTTATAACAGGGAATTTTAAAAGGATTTTTTCCTTATTGACAAAAAAAGGGGATGCTTATTTAGAATTAGAAAATTTGGAGAATCCTTTTGAGGCAGGCCTTAATATTAAAGTAAAGATTGTTGGCAATAAATTCCTTGATATAAGAAGCCTGTCAGGAGGAGAAAAAACATTAACTGCCTTGGCATTTATATTTGCAATACAAGAACATGAGCCTGCTAAGTTTTATATTCTGGATGAGGTGGATGCTGCTTTGGATAAACATAATTCTGAGAAGTTTGCAAATTTAATCAGGAAATATTCAGAGAAAGCACAATACATAATTATTTCCCATAATGATGCTGTTATATCTGAAGCATCTAATCTTTATGGAATCTCGATGAATGAACACGGAATAAGCCAGGCAGTTAGTTTGAAGATTTAAAAAAAAAAATAATTTTATTATGATACTTCTTTATAGTAGTAACAAAACGAAAGATTTATAAATAAGTTAAATTTACTAAGATAAGTATTAAAATGAGAGTTCATTATGATGCGCCTAAAAAATATGAGATAGATATACCTATGTTTGATTCTTCTAGAAAGGTTACTAAGAGGGTAATAAGTGGTCTAGAAAACGTATTATCAGCCTATAGTGAAATAGCAAAAAGGCATGCTGATTTAACAAATAATAATCCACTAAATTACATTATATCTGAGGTTTACATAGCAGGAAGCGGAGCTAGATCTAATAGGATAGACTCAGATATGGATTTACTATTAA
>CAYXTQ010000030.1:0-9621 GCA_964467845.1 uncultured Methanosarcinales archaeon
CTCCGCCATAGGTACGCTGCCATTCAATATCTCCACTTGAGGAAATCTTTAAAACCCAATAATCAGATCCCTCCGTAGCAAAGGAGCCAGCAGTGTAGCCTGCAACAATATGCCCCTTATCATTTGTCTCCTGAATGGAATAAGCCCTTTCATAACCACCTCCTCCATAGGTTCTTGCCCATTGAGCATTTACATTGAGAGGCATAATTAAAATAAAAATCAGGAAAAAAAATCCTGCGAAAGTGATTCTTTTCAATTTAAGATTTTTTTTTTTAATTACATTGTTAAAATAAGATAAAAATATAAAACACACTAAAAATAATATATATCTTACATTAAATATCCTAACTATTTTTCTCAAATAAATCCCCCAACCTCTTACTTAAACATTAAATTTATAATACAATATATAAATTTTACCATTAAAAAATAGTGTGCCAGACACACATATATCCTAACCTTATACAAATTATTATAAATCAGTAAACTTTATATAACTATAAATTTTCTATTTGTTTATGGAACTTAGCAATATAACACCAGAACAAGCCCAGGTATTAAAGGAAAAAATAGAGTCAATGTCACCTGAAGAACTTCGCGAGTTTCAGAAAAAACAATGTGTCTTCTGCCATATTATTGCTGGAAGAACTGCCTCAAAAAAAATATATGAGGATGACAAGGCATTAGCTATACTTGATATTAATCCTGCCAGTGTAGGTCATATACTTTTACTTCCAAAAGAGCATTATACAATTCTGCCTCAAATTCCGGAAGAAATAGTAAGCCATCTTTTTATGGTTACTAAAGCATTAAGCCATTCAATTTTAAGAGCACTGCAGTGCCAGGGAACAACCATCTTTATAGCAAACGGCATAGCAGCAGGTCAAAAAGCACAGCACTTTATGATACATATTATCCCAAGGTTTGATAAAGACGATGTTGGCCTTGATTTGCCTGAAAAAAGCTTTGAAAAAACAGATATAGAAACAGTAAGGACAAGACTTTTAAAAAATATTGAAAAAACATTAAGGGTAATTAAGGAAGAAGAGATTAAAAAGCCTGAAAAAATAAAAAAAATTATTCCAAGGGTAATGGAAGCAGAGTTTGAAGAAGTTAAAGAAAAACCAATTGAAAAAAAATCATTAGAGAAAACACCAGTAAAAAAAAAAATAAAAAAAAGAAAAAAAAGCATTAAGCTAAAAGAGGAAAAAATAAACCTAGATGAAATAGCTAAGGTTTTAGGTGTAAAAAAATGATTGATTGCAAGATATGCGAGTTTATTAAAAATAAAGTAAATTTATTGTATGAAGATGATATAGTTTATGCCATGCTGCCAGAAAGGCCTGTAACATTAGGCCACATTTTTGTTATTCCTAAAAAACACTATCCAATTATTGAACAAGTTCCAGATTATGAAATATCTCCATTGTTTAAAATAGCAAACAAACTTTCCTCTGTTTTATTTGAAACATTAAAGATTCAGGGAACAAATATTATTGTGCAAAACGGAATAGCAGCAGGCCAAAAATACGCTCATTTTATTATTAACATTATCCCAAGAAAAGAAAATGATAATTTAAAATTAGAATGGAAGCCAAAACAAATATCAGAAGAAGAAATGTCAACAGTTGAATTAAAACTAAAAGATCAAACTCAGAATATAGGCGGTTTTATAAAAGAAACGCCAGTTGAAACACTTTCCTTAAGCCAAAAGAAAGAAGTTATTGATTACTCTTCTGAAGAAAACTATCTTATAAAACAATTACATAGAATTCCTTAATCTATGATAATCCCTGATTCTAACTCCAGAATTCTGTTCTGGCTTAATATCCTTAAATCGCTAGAATCAAAATACCTCACTTCAGTATATGGCAAATCTTCTATATATTCTATAACCTGTGCATCTATGCTGTTCTCATCAATAACATTAATGTTTTTTCCGCTTAATAACTCTTTATAATCATCTAAATTAGAGCTGTCAATGAATATCAATGGAGTGTTTGTAAAAGCAGCAAATAATCCTGCTATTAAAGCCCCATCTTGATTATTATAACCTATAAGTGTTACATCATAAATTGTGCTCCAGTAACTTAGGTAATTGTCTTTGTCTAAGTTTTCATCTATTATAGTATAATATTTGCCTCCCTCTTCTAACGTATACTCACCAGGATCAGCTCCCCTGAATATGATTGTTGTATTAATACCTTTCTCATCCATTAAATCTCTTATTTTGTTGTCATCAATATCACCATGGTATACTACATAAGGATATTGCCTATAGCTGTCTTTACTATTAACAAAAGCCAAAGGTATTATTTGTAAAATATCTCTATAGTTTGTAGGATTATCTGTATCCTCTGCCAAAAATCCGCCAAGCTCAATTCTCTCATATTTACTTGTATTTCTTTTATTATCAGAAATAAAAGCACTATAATTAGTATGTATTGTAGCGCAGCTTCCTAAACCTTCTAACAACATATCAAGGGTTCCATAGGTTGCTTCAACACATTGGTAATAGGGATAGTTTTCAAAACAAACATCCTCTTCATAAAATACATCACTTAATATATCATTTGCAATTAAAAATACATTTTGTTCACTCTCAGATTCTAGACTGTCTTTTATAAAAACATACTTATCAACTAAAGGCGTCTCTAGTATTTTATCTCTTTTGTCTAAATCTAAAAAACAAACTAAATCTATATCTTCAGGCAATGTAAATACCTCCCTGTCTACAGATCCGACCCTGGCAGCAATTACCTCAATACTGCTGCTGACATCCTCTTTAAAACCAATAAGATCTGCTTCTCTTTGCCTTTCTCTCAAATTCCTCATAAGCATAATGCTAAATACAATTATCAAAAAAGCCACTACTGTAATTAATATATACCTTAGCAATTCTGATTGGATTTGGCTTTTTTTTTCCATTTTATTTTTTTTTATATTTATTATCAATATTTTAATTAACCATTAACTGCACTACAACATTCACAATTAATTGTGCACTCGTTCCAGTTTTTTTTATTTTTTTTTAATTCATTGATTATTAAAATTAAAAAAAAAAATATTGGTGTTATCTTATCATTAAGACAAACTTTGTTTGCCTACTGTGTTTGTTCACCTTATTGTTTTTTTTTTTTTAATTTATTGATATTGATGTTTTATTATTGATTTTTTATAATGATTATTTTTTATTGATTTTTCATCTTATTAAACCAGCAGACAAATCATAGTACCAAATATAATTTAATTCGCTTCTTTTTCTCCATGAATTTTTATAACATGTTTCTCTAACTAAAACATCATCCAGATGCAAGCTTGAGGAATAATTCCATATCTCATCTTTATCATCACCGCAGCACCTGCCTGTGTCTTTTGGTGAGATTGTGCTGCTCCAGCAAAACATTTCATTTATAATGTCACAAACCTCTGCATCAGTTCCTTTAAATTTTTCACCCATCACATTACAAAAACAGCTGCTATAATCAGCATCATTTTGAAAAACATACCTTCCAGATGATTCTTGGCAGCAGGAATTATTTAAATAATCAACCCATTTGTCATTCATGCCGTCACCGCAGCATTCCCCATCACCAACATTAGAATCCCAACACCAGTGATCTCCTTGTTTGCTGCAATTTCCCTGATAGTTTTCTTCCTTTAATTCACAAACAAAATAACTTTCGTCTGGACCAGGGATATTGCACAGCATTGTGTTGAACTCACAAGTGTCAGTACATTGCAAAGTTCCGCCTGTGTAATAATCAAAATCATTGCACACCTTATTATTTAGTTGTGTCGGATTACAAGTAACGCCTCCGCAATCACATGCCTCAGCACCTCTACTCCAAAAGCCATCACCGCAAGTTGGAGGAGTTCCAGCATAGCCATTACAACTGCTAAATTCATATTCACAGTTTCCATCACAACCCAAAATTCCTCCTGAAAAAGCAAAATCATTGCAGCTTTTATAGTTTAATTGCTCTGCATTACAGATTCCACTGCCGCAATCGCACGTTTCCCCTAAATCCCTAACACCATCCTTATCACAAACCCTGCAGCTCCTAGTATCTAATGTGCAGTCTTCATAACAGCTTAAAATTCCTCCATTAAACTGATCAAAATTCTGGCATGTATACCTATTTAATTGCATGCTTGTGCATATCTTTGAACCACCACAATCACATGCCTCTTTGCCAAGATCTAAAACCTTATCACCGCATTTTCCTCCCTGACTTGGTGGTCTTGGATCATAGCCATCACAATCACTAAAAACATATTCGCAATTACTGCAGCCTAAACTTCCTCCATCAAAGCCAAAGTCCTCGCATGTTTTGTAATTTAATTGTATCGCACTACAGCTTCCACCTCCGCAGTCGCATGTCTCCCCCCTATTTGCTACGCCATTATTGTTGCAAAAACCAGGCTGTATTGTAAAACATTCATCAGCATACCACAAACATTCTCTGATGTTACAAGGATCCAGATAACATGTATTAGTATCAGTATAATCCTCGCATTTTGTATCTGTGCACTGATTGCAACTGCTGCCTGTCCAATAACAAGATGTTCCTAAAACACAATCAGTAATTTCTCCATTGCATGCATTAGGATCATCACCATAATCAGAGCATTCGCTTCCAGGACAATCATGACATGATGCATATCCCAACAGAGAGGTAAAATAGCACTGTCCGTTATAACAGCCATGGCACTCTTCTAAACTGCAACCAAAGCCGCTGCAATCACCACATTCCGGGCAGTTTTCATTTACGCACAAACTGCTCTCTGGTAAGTCATCCGCACCAGGATTTGTTAAACAAATCTCTCCAGGAGAGCACATGCTATACATCTCCCATTCACATGTGTAAGTATCAGAGCATAAACAGTTAAGGCACTCTTCCAAAACAGTTCCTTCTACAGAATCATCCTGAGGGCAATAAAATACACTTCCTGTTGCTTCACAACCAACATAACCTATTCCATCTACACCACCACAACAATTGGCATCAGGATAACAACCTTGAGTACAACAGATAGCTGTAACAGAAAACGACAATACTATAAAAAAAAAAAAATATGATAAAGTTATCTTTCTCATCTTATTATACATTAAATTTTTATTTTACCAAATTACTTTCTTTTTCTTCTTCCTTTTCCCAACCTGGACATAAAATACAGCAAAAATAAAAATAATACTACCCCAATAATAATAATTAATATATTGTCCCATAAATGCTTCTTTATTTCATAAACATTTTCTGCAACTTTTTTCTCTTCCTTGCCACCCTTTAATTCATCAATTTTTTTTTTTATTTCTAACTCATCTTTTATTTGTGTTTCAGATTTTGCAAAATCCAATACCTTTGTTACATTAATACCTTCTGCTGTTGATATAATAATTGTATGTTTTCCTATGGGAATTCCTTTTGGAATCTTAATCGCATTTCCCTGCCTTAACAAGCCAACAATTCTTTCAGGAGGTAATCTATCTACATACATCCTTAAATCATGATAGTCCCTGCTTCCAGTATTCTCTATTCTTATTTCTGCACTCTTTTTTTCAGGGTTATATGTAACTAATGTTATCCTTAATTCTTCTGCAGCCACAAAATTAATTATTAAAAAAAATACTAAAAACGGAATTAGTAGCTTTTGCATCTTGAGTCCTCCCACCACCCGTTTTTCGGGCATTCTAATTCGCTGCTCGGTAAGGTTGCATCATCATTATCAGCAACTCTGGTTAAGCACTCGCTATAGCAATAACAACAAGGCCCTCCTATAATTTTAGCCTCTTTGCATAAATCAACATTGCAAATAAAGTTTGTTGAGTTGCAGCCACTATCAAAATCAACCCTTTCACATAAATTATTGTTTCCAACAAACTCACAATTATAGGTAAAGTAACCTACCTGCTGTATGCTGCTGCAAGTTCCACTTGATTGAGCGCATTGGTATCCTTCATTTGTTGCAAAATTGTAGCAAGTAGTTGTTATATCAGAGCTTTTTACAACATTGCATTCATTATCATTACAAACAGCTATTCCGCAGTTTCCTGTAATTAGATTATTGCAATGATCTACTTGCCTGCAGCAAGGCACTATATTAGGGCCTGCTTTAGCAATACAGCTTATGTCCTTACAATCTATTCCTGTTGTTGGGTTATTGTCCCAATTGCCATAATAATCATTGCAATTATTGTCTGTTCCGTCTGTGCAGTCTTCTATTCTTCCAGGGTTGATGTTTATATTATTATCAAGACAGTCGCCGCCGCCATTAGGGCATGTTGCTGGTGTTCCAATTACAACAATGCTGCTATCACAATAGTCATCATTGTCATCATCACAACCCTCGTCAGTTTGACCATTACAGTCATTATCTCTTCCATCACATACCTCAGCACCACTCGGAGTACATTGATATTCACAGCCATCACCTTTAATGCCGTTTAAATCAATCCAGCCAAGTGCGCAACTGCAGTCTCCAGGGAATGTTGGATTGCAGCTGCATGCAGCATCAGTTCCATCATTAGGAGTTCCAGCTTCGTTGCAAACATTATTGCAATATCCTGTTGTATGAGGGTATAAGCTTGTACAGTTTGTAATTCCGCAAGGCATAGATGTTCCTGTCAGGCAGCCGTAAGTGCTACATCTGCAGGATGTTTCTAAATCGCAATAGTTTGAAACATCACTTCTAACATAAATTGTGTATTGATCCTGGCAGTAACTATCACATATAGTGTCAGGGCATGCTATTGTGTTAGCATCACATTGTGCCTGGCATTTAGGATCTTCATTATATCCATCATTATCTAAATCAGCCTCGCAATAATATTCTTGACAACCAGCTGCTATATCAACACAACCTCCTCCATTATAACCACTCCACAATCCAGGTATTGATGCGCAATCATCAAGGCACCAAACACATTGCCCATCAAACTCGCAGTCTGCTTGCTGCCTTGGAGAGCATACACCTGCAATTACATCTATAGTATCATCAAGGCTTGAATCCTGTGGAATGCCTGACTCATCACTTCCATAACTTGTGCATATATTATTAGCTTTATTTGGCAGGTAACAACTTACTTGGTAAGTAGCAGGCATGTCACTTATACTGCAGCTAAATTCTACGTAATAATCATTTCCCTGTACATCCCATCTGACATATGTACAGCTATTATAATCTGTATATGGACCAGTTGCACCAACCTCCCTTATAGCAACACCAATACAATCTGATCTTGAGGTTGTTTTGCATCTTACTGTAAAGCTCTGGCTTTGAACTACCTTGCTTGGAACAGTTATTCCGTTTACCTCAAGACAGCTTGAATCCTTCTTATCTATATGAGTATCACAATCATTATCATAAGCATCATTGCAGTTTTCTCCATATGTTTCTGAACTTGTTCCCAAATTCCAGTTTCCAGCATTGGTTCTGTAACAAATATAATTAGATCCTAAGCAGCTTTGAGTTGTGCATTGATGTGCTCCATCACAGGTCCAGCTATTTGCTGTATAATCACTGCCTGAATCCTGACAAGCACCACTGCTACAAGTCCAGTCATCACACCTTTCTCTTAAAGTGCTGCCAGTTGCACACCAACAATTACCTCCATCATAATTATTACAATTATAATTTGTGGCTGTAGCCTCATCATAAGTTCCACATTTTCTATCATAAACAACATTACTATTACAATAATCATATCTTGTATCATCACTTACACAACTTCCTCCAGAACAGCTTTCATAATCAATTATGTATTCATTTGTAATCCATGAATTACCAGAATCAAAGCACGAGTCTGTTCCACAATCTTGACAATTAACAGCATAATCACAATTATTATTTCCATCACATCTTCCTTGACAACCATATTGTCCACCAACATTATATCTATTATCTCCACTACCAGAAGAACACCTATAGGTACTGTCACAATTGTAACTGCTAGAACAACTTCCACCAGAGCAAGCATTATTTGCTGGGCAATTCTCATAAACTGTTTGCGTATTACTAACGCTATATGCACACCTTCCAGTTGAAGATGAACAATAATAATCTTGATATTGCTGTGTTTTCTTTCTTCTACAGTTGTTATCGCAACTCCAGGTAGAGGTATCTTTCCATCCATCATTATTGTTACAATCAAATCTTTGTGAATCGCTATGTTGGCACATTCCATTGCTGCAATACCAATCCTGCCACTCTTCTACATTACCATCACAAGCCCAATAATCATTATTGCAATTGTTGCAACTATCAGCATAATCACAATAGCCGTTTCCATCACAATAACCTTGACATAGATAATCCCCTCCAGTACCATACATATTGTTACCTATTCCAGAAGAACATCTATAGGTTGTATCACAGCTAACCTTACCTCTATAATTACACTCATTATTTGCAATATAATAACAAGTAGGGACTCCATTACAAATTACTGGTTCACAAGTATGGGTATTAGTATTACAATACTGAGTACCTGTACAATCAGTATTATCACAACAACCTTTATCATTATAATTAACATTACACCAATAATCACTTGAACATGTATAACCATCATACCAGTCATTACCAGAACAGTGATCTGTTCCAGAACAAACATAAGAAGTGCTATAATAATTACATACATTATTTGCAATATAAGAACAAGCAGGGTCTCCCTCACAAATTTGTGGTTGACAAGAATGAGTATCAAGGTCACAATAATCAGTACTTACACAATCACTGTTATCACAACAACCTTTATCATTATAATTAATATTACACCAATGCAAACTTGAACATGTATAACCACTATACCAGTCATCACCAGAACAGTGATCTGTATCAGAACAAACATAAGAAGTGCTATAATAATTACACTGATGATTTGAAATAGAATAACAGCTGCTGTCTCCTGAGCAGGTTACTGCTTTACAAGTATGAGTACCAAGGTCACAATACTGGTTATCTGCACAACCACTATTGGCACAACAACCTAGGATATTATAATGAACATTACACCAATGCAAACTTGAACATGTATAACTATCATACCAATAATCACCAGAACAGTGATCTGTATAAGAACAAACATAAGAAGTGTCATAATAATTACACTGGTGATTTGCAATATAATAACAACTGCTATCTCCTTCACAAGGCCCTACTGCCTGACAAGTATGATCACTTGTACGACAATACTGAGTACCTGCACAATCACTGCTATCACAACAACCTATGTCATTATAATTAACATTACACAAATACGAACTTGAACATGTATAACCGCTATACCAATCATCACCAGAACAATGATCTGTATCAGAACAAACATAAGAAGTACTTCTATAATTACACTGATGATTTGAAATATAATAACAGCTACTATCACCAGTACAAGTTACAGCTGTACAAGTATGTGTACCAGTATTACAATATTGTGTATCAGCACAATCACTATTTGAACAACAAGACACACTACACTTACCTACAGTACAACCATTATTCTGCCATGTACAATCACTTTTACATGTTAAATAATCATAACTAGAACAACCAGTTGATCCTGGACTACACTCTCCTTGACCAGTACAACTTCCCCAACTACAACTACTAGTACATGTT
>CAYXTQ010000031.1:0-1249 GCA_964467845.1 uncultured Methanosarcinales archaeon
TTGTTTATTGAATCCTACTAATAATATAAAAAGAAATTAGAAATATAAATAATTATGGTTTATATCTTAATATTGTCCTTGGGAATGGGATTGAATCTTTAATATTATCCAAACCGCAAATCCAGGAAATTACTCTTTCCATGCCTAAACCCCAGCCACCATGAGGCACACTACCGTATCTTCTTGTGTCAAGATAAAATTCATATTGTTTAGGATCTTCTCCCTCATCAATAAGCCTTTTCTTTATTTTCTCAATATCACTTTCTCTTTCACTTGCTCCTATTATCTCCCCATAATGCTCTGGAGCAATAAAATCACAGCCTAAAACTACTTCCTTACCTTTAGGACAGCCTTCAACTTCCTTCATATAGAAGGCTTTAACTTTTTTAGGATAATGGGTTACAACAATAGGTGTGTCAAAAAGGTCACTTAACTTATCCTCTTCTATTGTCCTTAAGTCTTTTCCCCATGTGACATGCATGTTAAACTTTTCTTTTAATAGCTTTAAAGCCTCATCATATTTTATCCTTGGGAATTTCTTTTTTACTGTTGGCTCAAGCTTTGAGATATCCCTTCCAAGAATCTTCAATTCTTCCTTATTTTTCTCTAACACTTTTTTAACCATGTGCTTTACAACACCTTCTCCATAATCAATAACCTCATCAAAATTAGCCCATGCTACTTCCATTTCAGCATGCCAGTACTCTGTTAAATGCCTTGAGGTTTTTGATTTCTCAGCCCTAAAAGAGGGCGCTATTGTATAAATCTTCTCAAGCGAAAATATTGCAGGCTCTGCATAAAGTTGCCATGTTTGTGCTAAAAATACATCCTTTTTGCCAAAGTAATCAGCCCTGAATAAAGTTGAGCCTCCTTCGCACTGAACTGATTGAAATATTGGGCTTTGATACTCATAAAAACCATTACTTCTAAAATATTCATGGAAAGCTCCAAAAACAGTGCTTCTTATTTTTAAAACAGCAGTCATCTTTCTGCTTCTAAGCCAAAGGTGTCTGTTGTCTGCTAAAAAATCAACACTTTGGTCCTTTGTTATTGGAAAAGTATCAGACAATCCTACAACATTAAAATCCTTAACACTTATTTCAAAACCAGTAGGAGCTCTTTTATCTTCTTTTATTTCTCCTTCAATTTCAACTGATGCTTCTATCTGAAGATTATCTGCTTCCTTAAATTTTTCTTCTCCAACAACATCTTTCTCAATAACACACTGGATAATATTAGTAGAATCTCT
>CAYXTQ010000031.1:1349-9177 GCA_964467845.1 uncultured Methanosarcinales archaeon
CTTTTAGTTAAATACAACTCTTGGTCATAGTACGGAATTTTAGCATCAAAAACACTATGACACAAAGGATCTGTTATAGGTGAAAGTATTACAGGAGGTATTCGCAATACTCCTCTTTCATCCATAAAATCATCAATAGCCTTTGACATAGAGTGATATATCTTTTGTACAGCATACATCTCAGGACTATTTATCCTTTCTAATATTTGTTTCATTGTAGCTACCTAGTAAATTTACACTATTATAAAAAACTATTCACAAAAATATGAAAAATATTACAAAAAATACCGAAAAATTTAAATAAAATGGAATATTTTTCCAAAATTAATATGTTAGATGAAAAAGATTTTCAAATATTAGAAGTATTAAAACAGAACAGCAAATTTACAACACAGCAGATTGCAAAAAAGATTAATATTCCTATAACCACAATACATAACAGAATAAAAAAATTGGAAAAATTAAGTATAATAAAGGGCTATACTGTTGTTATGGACTACAAGCAAATTGGAAAAGGAATCTTAGCTTATGTTCTTGTTACTGTAAATTATTTATTGCCTTCTGGAAAGAAAATAACCCAGGAAAGTATCGCTAAAAACATTAAAAAACTAAGTGGTGTTGAAGAGGTAGATATAATGACTGGTGTTATAGATATATTAGTTAAAGTAAGGCTTAAAGATATAGATGAACTGAATGATTTTGTAATAGACAGATTAAGAGAAATTGATGGTATTGACAAAACGCAGACAATGATTGTCTTAAGCAGTGTTTAATTTTTTTTTTTTTTTTTTAATATTTTTTATTTTATATTTAATTGATTTCACGAAAATCTATGATTTTCGGGACACAGAAAATCCTTTGGATTTTCTCGTGTTTTATTATTGAATTCTTTTTAATGATTTTATTTTTCAATGAATTTTTAATCAATATTAAATAAAAAAAAAAGGGGGGAATACCTCACATTTAACCTAATTAATTTACTTACGTTCCCCACCCCCTTGTGTATTATAGAAATATTATAATTTTTATTTTAACTTTAACCCCAATTCATCTAACTGCTCTTTAGAAACACTTGAAGGAGAATCAAGCATTAAATCTCTTGCACCCTTGTTCTTTGGAAATGCTATAACATCTCTTATAGAATCTTCATTACAAATTATTGCTATTAATCTATCTAAACCAAAAGCAATTCCTCCGTGCGGAGGAGCTCCATATTTGAAGGCATCCAATAAAAATCCGAATTTTTTCTGTGCCTCTTCCTTTGAAATTCCTAAAGCCTTGAACATTTTTTCCTGCATATCTCTTTTATGGATTCTTATAGAACCACCAGCTACTTCATGTCCGTTAAGAACTAAATCATAGCTTTTTGCCTTAGCTTTTTCAGGCATTTTCTCTAATAATTCAATATCATTTTCTTTTACAGAAGTGAAAGGATGGTGCATTGCCTGATATCTTTTTTCCTCTTCATTCCATTCCAGTAGAGGAAAATCTGTAATCCACACAAACTTATGCTCACTTTTTTTTGTTCTTAAATCAGGTTTGTCGCTTTTATATTTTTTCATTGCCTCGTCATAAGGCATTCTTTGAAATGGAACATCTAAATCCTTATTAAGTACTGTTTTCCACACATACTTCAGCATTTTTTCAATTAAAGAAAAAATATCTTCTTCATCAATAAAACTCATCTCAATATCTAACTGAGTAAACTCTGTTTGCCTATCTGCCCTTAAATCCTCATCTCTATAGCATTTTACAATCTGTACATATTTATCATAACCTGATACCATTAACAATTGCTTGAATAACTGTGGGCTTTGAGGCAGGGCAAAAAATTTTCCTAGATAAATCCTTGATGGAACTAAATAATCTCTAGCACCCTCTGGTGTTGATTTTGCTAAAACAGGAGTTTCTATTTCCAAAAAGTTTTCTTTGTCAAAAAAATCCCTCATAGCCTTGAATATCTTATGCCTCATAACAAGATTATTTTGCATTCTTTGCTTTCTTAAATCTAAATATCTGAACTTTAACCTTGTTTCTTCTGTAGATTCAACTTCCTCATTCAATTCTAAAGGTAGTGGTTCTGCCTCATTTAAAACTTCAAGTTTGCTAACCTCAACCTCAACTTCACCAGTTTTTAATTCCTTATTTGGTTTAGGCCTTTCATTAACTTTTCCTTCAACTTTTATAACAGATTCTCTTCTTAATGATTCTAATTGTTTTATAAACTCTTTACAAAAAAAAAGCTGTGTAATTCCATACCTATCTCTGATATTGATAAAGCCTATTTTACCATGGGTTCTTACACTATCAACCCAACCACATAAAACTACTTTTTTACCTACATCTTTTTTACTTAATTCTTCGCAAGTATTTGTTCTTAACATATTAGGTTAGAATTCTAACACAGTTTAAATAGTTTTTTATTTATAATAATAATTTCCCTTCTTTCATTATCTTTTTATTATCAACATAAATAGTTGGTCTAAGAAAAACTCCATCTAAATGGCATCCTGCTTTAACTGCTCCTCCTAAAGAAACATTATCTCCAAGAGCAATATGTGCTGTTCCTAATGCTTTCTCATCCTCCAGTACAATACCTGTAACCTTTGCCTTAGGATTAGTGCCTATACCAAATTCTGCAATATTTCTGGCAGACTTTCCGAGATTCTTTATTAAATTTTTAAGTTTTTTAGATGCTTTTCCTTTAAAATCAATAGCATAACCACTTTTGATAATTATTGTTAACCTATCCTTAATCTTACCAATACAGCTCATTGAACCATCTATAATTAATTTACCATTTGCAGTGCATTCTAACGGAGCAATTGCAGTTTCGCCAGCAGGCAAATTACCCCAACTACCCTCACTTATGTAAATACCTGTATCCTTTTTAGCTTCCCTTCCTTTTATACTAAAAATAATATTAGTTCCTTTCTTTGTTATTATTTTTACTTTTTTTCCTTTTGTTAATTTTTTTGCTATTTTATTGTTTAATAACTGTATTTTTTTTATATTTACATCAATTGCCCTGTTTAGAATACCCTCAGTTACACCAGGCATTGAAGCCACTCTAGCTCCTTTTTCAACTGCGTTCTTTCTTGCTAGTGTATGGCTTAAACTTTTAGTTGTTACAAGTAAGATAACATCATATTTTAACATCTCTTTAGCAATCCTTTTAGATGGTTCTTGACCATGTATCCTGCCAACCGGTTTTATCAACAAGTTACATTTATCTGAAATTTTTCTTGCTTCTCTTAATAATACCTTAGCAATTTTTTTTTTTTTTTTGTCAGTAACTATTAAACAAGATTCATTTTGTTTTAAACCCATACAATTATGGATAATTGTTTTAGCAACTTTTTGTAAAGAACTCATTTTACTTTTGTTATATCATACATTATCTCTTCTATTTTTTTAAAATTCCATTTAATAGAATCAGATTTTTTTCTCAAATTACTATTTCTTAGATTAAACTTCAAGAATTCTCCATATATCTCTTCAATAATATCCTTAATCTTTGATACCGCTTTAAAATCCCTTTTTACAGTTAGAGCAACTGCTCTTCTTGTTAATTCCCCTGTTAAGTCACATATACCCATAAGATAATCCTCTGTATTAACTTTTAGAGAATCTCTCGTTGGTATTTTATTTTCTTTAATAAATGTATAGTAAATTAAAGCCTCTACATACTCCTGCAAAGCCTCACTATAAGAACCCTCATATACTAATTTTTTATATTTATTTGCTATTTTATCAAGATTCTGTTTTTCATTTTTAACTTTACTTAGTAAGGTATTAGATTCAGATATGTTATTTCTGTGTAATGCATAAATAAGCTGCTTTGATAGTTTTAAAACATCCCTAGATTTTTTGATTAATACTTCTCTTTGCTTATCTATCTCTGAAATTTCTTTTCCTATCTTACTAAATTCCTTTTTGTCTAACATTTTTTTTTTCCTACGAACATTTGTGAGTAGGTGCCGAAAATCCTTTTGGATTTTCGAGCATTTTTTTTTTTTTTTTTTTATAATATTGATTTTTCTATTGATTTTATTCAAAAAATAACTGGCTTTATAAACTTTATTGTTATAAATACCTTAAAATATCACAGGTTCAAAGATATATTTATTTTTGAAAGCAATGAAAATGTAAAACATTTTCAAGCTTCGAAAATATATTATTTTCGAAAGCTTCAAACTATGTTTGAAGATGAGGAAATGTAAGCATTTCCGAAAGTTTTATACAAAGAAAATCAGAGATTTTCGAGTATAAAACTCCGAAAATGCTCTGGCATTTTCGAAAGTTTTATATATAAATCATATTAATATTCACTCTATGGCAGATGTATCTACATTCCGCGGAGTATTAGAGTTTTTTGATAAAATTGGAATATATGATGTAGTGCTGCCTTTTTTGCTTATTTTTTCAATTACATTTGCTATATTTGAAAAAACAAAAGTTCTAGGTACTGAAGAGATAGAAGGTAAAAGATACACTAAGAAAAACATTAATGCAATGGCTGCTTTTGTAATTGCATTTATGGTTATTGCTTCATCAAAACTAGTTGAAATGATAACACAAGTTTCTAGCAATATGGTAATTTTATTGTTATTAATTGTGTTCTTTTTATTATTAATAGGCGCTTTTTATAAGGAAGGAGAAGGTGTTTTTTTGGAAAAAGGATGGAAAACAGGCGGAATGATAGTAATGCTTATTGGTATAGTGGCAGTTTTTGCTCAAGCAATAAAAATGGAAAATGGCCAAGGTTTTCTTGAATTTGGATGGAAATGGCTTGTTAATCATATATCTAGCACAGCTGTTGCTTCAATTATAATGCTAATAGTTATACTTATATTTATGCTTTATATAGTTAAAGAACCAAAAGGCGAGAGACCAAAAACTGAAGAGAAAAAAAGTTAATTTAAAAAAAAAAAAGGAGGTTAAATTAAAATGGCATATTATGGAATGGAATTAAGAGGTTTTATCCAAACTTTAGATTCTTGGGGCCTGACAGATGTTATGTTGCCCTTTCTTTTAGTATTTACAATAATATTTGCAATGTTGCAGAAGACAAAGTTATTAGGAGAGAAAAAGAAAAATCTTAATGTTGTTGTATCTTTAGTATTTGCGTTACTTGTTGTAATTCCACATGTAACAGGCAATTACTATAACTGGCTTGGTCCCTATGATCCTGTAGAGATTATAAACAGGGCAATACCTTCAGTTTCTATTGTAATTATAGCAATATTAATGCTTTTGCTATTAATTGGCTTGTTTGGCGGAGAAGCTAGGATGTTTGGAGTTGCATTTCGTGGCTGGGTTGTATTAATTTCAGTTATCATAATAGTTTGGATATTTGGAGCTTCTGCAGGGTGGTGGTGGGGTTGGCACTGGATAACTGATTTGTTTGGTTCTGATGCAATCGCAATTGTGATAATATTAGTAGTATTTGGACTGATAATTGCATTTATAACTGGTGGCGAAGGCGAAAGAGAAGAAAGAACAAGGCTTGGTAGATTTAGTGAAGACTTAAGGAATATATTTGGTGGCAAAAAAGAGTAAGATGGCTACTTTCCTTGACATTACATTACTGGAAAAGTTTTCAATTATTTTTCCTTTTTTATTGGTTTTTGTCGTAGTGTTTGGTGTTTTATCTTATTCAAAGATTTTAGGAAATAACAAGGCATTGCAGTCTTTTTTTGCCCTTATATTAGCTTTTTTTACTTTTTTCTCACCAACTATAAGGCTTATCATAAACAGAATGGCACCTTGGTTTATTTTATTTGTTATAGCTATAATGTTCATTATAATGATTTTTAAGACTTACGGAGCATCAGACCAGGATATAGTTGGATTTTTAAGACATCCTATATATGGTTCTCAAGTTGTTTGGTGGATTCTAATAATAGCAATAATTATAATAGTTGGCTCAATAAGCAGCGTTACTTTAAGAGGTGGAGAAAAAGGGATAAGACCTGTTGGCATAAATACCACAACATCAGAAGGTATAACTACTACAACAGAAAAAAGTGTTTTTTGGGATACATTACTTCACCCAAAAGTTTTAGGGCTTATAGCAATCCTGTTAATAGCAAATTTTACAATCTCTAAATTAGCTGCCGGCGGATTCCCAAAACCGTAGTTTTTTTTTTTTTATTTTTTAATCAATATTTAATCTATCAATTGTTTTTATATCAACCCTCACAATTATTTGTGCACTTGTTCCAGTTTATTTTATTATTATTAAAAATTTTAAAAAAAAAAAAATGTTGTTCAACTTCGTACTTAAGACGAACTATGTTTGGCTAAAGTGTTTGTTAATTTATTGATTTTTTATTTATTGTTATTATTTCTTAGAATTAAGTTTTTTAAATCCCTTAGTAATCCTGGATAATTCATTTACATTCTCTGTCAGGGTAGGAAGAACTTTTTGGAACACCTTTTCCATGACCTTTATTTCTGTGCCTACATTAAGAATATTTTGATCGTATTCCCCAATTTTGCCTATAACTGCCTGATGCAATTTATCAAAATCATTTTTTAAATCCTCAAATTGTTGCTCTAAAGAAAATATTTTTGCTTCTGATTTATTTTTCCATTCAATAATTTTGTTGATGCTTTTTACTAACTCATCCCATTTTTCATCAATTATTGCTTCTGCCACTTCTTCTATTCTTTCTTTATCTACACTATATTCATCTGCATCTCTGCCTTGAGGTACAGGCTCTGGAGCAGGCACCTGACCAACACCAAAATCCTCTTGGGGCATATTTGTAATTCCTACCTTAATATCTGCCTGATTTAGTGCATTAAATATCTGATCAGAATCATAGCCTAACCTTTGTAAGTTTTGAATAATTTGATTGTTGGTTAAACCCTGCTGCCTCATACTAACAACCTTATCAATTGGTGTATCAGTAGGGGGGCCAGAAGTTGTAAACTGCATTTCTTCCTCTTTTTCTTTTTTTAATTTAAATAAAGACATTGACTATCACTATTTTTAAAATGTTTTGAATAAGTTATAATTAATTTACGACATATTTAAAGTTTTCTATTATTTTTTTTTTTATTTATTTATTTTATTTCTTTTCATCTATTGATCTCCTTCTTTTCCTCCCTCAATAATCTCCTTAATTACCTTTTCAACCTCATCATGTGTAACAAATTTAATTGGTTCCCATAAATTAATGTATTTCTCAAGCATCTTTACTTCTTCTTTTTTTGCGCATTTCTTTAATTCTTCTATTACCTGCCTAAGTGTGTTTTTTATTGTATCAAGGTCTTTGTTTATTTCATTTATTTCTGTTGTTAAAGTTTTGATATCCATCACAAGTTTTTTATTAGTAACCAGCATATTTTGCTCTGTTACCTGTGATTTCCTTCTTAAATTTGTATATCTTTCTTCTAAAACTCTTACTCTTCTGCTTACTAATGATAATTCGTTTGATAATGCACCTATATTATCTACAGAAGGTCCTGGTGCCTCTTTATGGCCAAAAAATTTATGTTTTTTTTGTTCTGTAGGTGCTTCTTGTTGAAAAAATTCTCCATTAGGCATTTTATAGCAATTAAAAATAAATTCTTTATAATAAATTTATGTTAGCATATTATAGTAGTATAAGTTTTTCAAAGGAAAAGTTTTATATATAAGAAATATTATAAAATATATATAATAACATAAAAAAATATATTATAATATAAAATATATTTTATAATGTCAAAAACCACCTACCAAAGATAAGGTAGTATTTGTGGTATGAACACAAACATTGGGTGGTTTTTGAGCATCATGAAAATGCAGAGCATTTTCAGGATACCAAAAATCGCT
>CAYXTQ010000032.1:0-8938 GCA_964467845.1 uncultured Methanosarcinales archaeon
GTAGTCCATTTATAAGTTTTTCGTTTAAATAATAAATAAAAAATAAAAATTCAATAAAAAAAAAAAAAAAAAATTACTCTGCTTTTTCTCCAGTTGTTTCTTCAGCAATTCCTTCAGTTTCTTCTTCAGGTTCTTCACTTTCCCTTCTAATAACTTTTACTGCATCCATCCTAACTGTTATTGGTATCGGAACAGCTGCTTCTAATAGCTCAACTACAACCTCTTCCTTTGTTTTGTCTATCCTTGTTATTTTAGCATTTTCTCTTTTAAATGGGCCAGAAATAATCTCGACAATATCATTCTTTTTTATATTAACATCACGTTTAACCTGCTCAAGCATGTGCTCTATTTCCTTATAATCAATTTCCTTTGGTAAAATGCCTCTAGCATAAGGTACGTTAAAAGCAGATTGTTCTGCTTCTGTTTTATTTGCAGATTCTATGAAGATATAGCCTCTCATGCCATGGGGCCTAATTACAGAATAAACCTCTAATTTTTTTTTTTGAGCATTACTTGTAACAAAATCCATTACCTGGTCTTCTCTATTGGCAGTTGTTCTTAAAGCAAATATTTTTGTTTTTTGTTCTTCCATTTTATAACAGTAAAACCTTAATAATTTGTATTATAAATCCAACTAAACCTATAATTACCATTCCAAGGCCACTAACTTTAACAATTACTTTGAACTCTAATTTATTTGGTTTCTTTGTAACCTTTAAAACCCTTTTACATTCAATAATAAATCTTTTAATCTTAAAGAGTAAAGAAGGCTTTTCCTCATCCATTTTAATCTACAAACTCAATGCCAAGCTCTGATTCAATTTCTTTTTTTCTTTTTGCTGGTGTTTTTCTTCCGAAAATTTGAGAAGATTTAACTCCAGTAACAATCAGCATAGTTCTTATTGTTTTTGGTAAATCATCATATATTTGTGCTCCCCATATAATTTTAGCATCCTCATCCAGTTTTTCCGAAACAGTTTCTACCACTTTTCTTGCTTCATCTAATGTCATATCAGGACCGCCAACAACATTAATCAAGGCGCCATTGGCTCCTGAAATATCCACATCAAGTAAAGGGTTTGTAATTGCTTTTTCTACTGCCTCTATAGCCCTGTTTTCAGTGTCAGATTCACCAACACCTATTAGAGCAACACCGCCACCAGACATTACAGCCCTAATATCTGCAAAGTCCAGGTTAACAAGGCCTGCTTTTGTAACAAGTTCTGCAATACCTTTAACGGCGTTTGTTAATATTTCATCTGCAACTTTAAAAGCAGTATGCAAAGGCAAGTCTGGAGCCAATTCTAATAATTTATCATTGGGAATTACAATTAAGGTATCAACAAGCTGCTCTAGTTTTTCTAGGCCCATAATAGCATTTTCATAACGCCTGTTACCTTCCATTGAAAATGGTAATGTAACAACACCAACTGTCAAAGCACCAACCTTTTTTGCTATTTCTGCTATAACTGGAGCAGAACCAGTACCTGTTCCACCGCCTAAACCGCATGTGATAAAAACCATATCTGCTCCCTGTAATGCTTTTTTAATATCACCCTCATTTTCTCTAGCAGCCTCTTCACCTAGTTTTGGGTCTGAGCCTGCACCTAGGCCTTTTGTTAGGTCTCTACCAATCATTATCTTTTTATCAGATGTTGTGTATAATAAATCCTGAGCATCTGTATTAATAGCAATTGTTTCAGCTCCTGCAACACCTACCTCAGTTATTCTATTAATTGTATTATTACCGCCACCACCTGTGCCTACAACCTTAATTGTTGCCTTTTGCTTTGCAAGCATTTCCTCTAATTCAGTATCTAAGATATTCTCTCTTCTGCTTGGTTCAACATTTGAAACCTCAGTGGCATCTTTAATAATTGTTTCCAATTTTCCCACCTATAATAGTTTTATATATCTTTAGAGTAACAACTTATATTTAAACTTTCTTATTAGTTTTGTTATTAAAGCGGTAGTAAATTTTATTATTTTTTGTGAATTCAATAATAATTTTAATAAATAATAATTATTAAGCGCGAGTATAATAACAGGCTCGCCAACATTACAAGACAATAGCTAAATGGCAAGCAGATAAGGCAATTTTTTTTTTTTTTTAAAATTATTTTTTAATTATTGATTTTTTTTCTATTGAGTTTTCCTTAATTTTTACTTTAAATTCTGCTTCCATGTTTGTTAGATCTTTTAATTTTTTGGCAATGCTTTCTTTGATCTCTTTTGGAATTTCTTTTTTTAGGACAATAGCGGCTTTATTGTTTTCTACATTTACTTCAAAATCCTTTAAATTTAATCCAAACTTTAGGAAAGAAGAGATTTTTTCTTTAGGATCTGTTACAATCCTGTTGACTTTTATGTTATAGGTTATATCTTTTCCAGCCAAAGGATGATTAAAGTCAACTAAAGTTCTTCCTCCTGAGACAGTTTTTATTACACCAATAAGGCCGTCTATATTAACCTGTAAGCCGGGCATTGGGGTAATGTTTTGTTGTTTGAATTTAGAGGTTGAAATTAATTGAATTAACTTAGCAGATTTTTTTCCAAATGCGTCTTCTGGAGAAAGCTCTATAGTGTAAGAGCCTGGCTCTTTGTCTATAATATTTTTATCAAGGCCTTTTATTATCTGTTGTTCTCCAACGCATATTATAATAGGGCAGAATTCCATTTTTTCGCTGTAAATATTATTATCTTTTGCTATTTTTTCATCTGTAGTGTCAAATATAGATCCGTCTTTTATTTTTCCTGTATATTCTATTTCAACAAAATCTTTATCTTTTATTTTAACCATTTTTTTTTTCTACCTCGTGAATAAACAAGTAGAAAGACTATATTGAAGGATTTATGCCTCATATTTAAAGTTATCGAAAATCTTCGATTTTCGGGAACTTTAAACACGAAGAAATCGAAGATTTCTTGTGTCCTGAAAATTCTTTGAATTTTCATGACTTGAAAATGGAACATTTTCATTGGTTTGAAAACTTAGTTTTCAAATCCACGGAAACCTTTGGTTTCCTTTGTTTAAAGTTTTGGGTTTTTAGCTTATTTTTTTAGACAATAAAGCACTTCTGTTTAACTGCCTTAACGCATTCCTGAACATTTTATTAATGTCTTCATCTATTAAATTATCTAATTCTCTAAAGGGTTGGTTTATATTTAAAATAATTTTATCAACATTTTTTTTGTCAATCTTCATTTTAAGCAACTTTTTTTCAAGATGTTTTAATATATTTTGAATATGCTTCTTTTTGTTTTGTAATTTTATTATTAACTGCCTGTCATATAAAACATCCTTTTCAACTGCTTTTATTTCTTTTTCAAGCATATTAGTTATTCTCTTTACTGTTTTTTCATTTTCTAAGTTAAGCTTTGACATTAATCCTTTTCTTTTTAGCTCAATGTCTTTTATTGTTTTAGCTTTAATTTTTATTCTTTTGTTTACATACCATTCTTTTAATATGGTAAAGGTTTTTATAGAGAAACCTTTTCTTAGAATCTTATTAAAACCTATTTTAAATTCTCTTAAAGAATGGATTATTGCTTCATCAGCTTTTGAGATATCTCCAATCTCTTTTTGTAATTGTTTTAATTTATTATTTACTATCCTTATTTGTTGTTTATCTTTTGTGTGTTTTCTTAAATTAATAATTTGTTTCTTTTTTTGTTCAATCCGGTCATATATTTTTAATAAAATCCTTAGTTGTAAGTGTAATATAGCAGAATCATGAAAGTAAATTATTTTTAAATAAGTCATCCATCTTCTTAGTTCAGATGCCAGTAAGTTAGAGGTGTTATTTATTTCAGAGATATTTGAAAAAAAAAGTCTTTTTTTTATTTTGCTAACTGCAGATTTAAGTTTTTTTTTGTTGGAATTAATGCTTTTTAATAATTCCTGAATCCACCAGGAATACTGCCTTATCCTTATTGCTAATGTATAAATTCCCAATAATTTTGAATATTTTTTGTACTCCGGAATAAGCTGCATTTTATAGTTCCATTGCAAAACAGGCTATCATCAAGAAAATCCCTTCTATCATGAAAATTATATGGTAAACAGTTTCACCTATCCATTTGAAGTTAAACCAAGCTGGGCCAACATTAAAGCTAGCTAACATTGGCGGAACTCCAATTGCTAATACAATAAGAGCAATTATAAAAGACCACCAGCCTATAACGTTGCTGTTTGTTATTTCTATTACAGATTCAATCAATAAATAGAATCCTGCTCCTGCGGCAATGTATGAAAACAAAACTACCGGCAGAAAATGCATTTTAAACCATAAAGGCAGAAAGCCCATTAAGAATACAAAAGCTCCAACAAGGAAGCTTATCCAGTCCTTTGCCTGCATCATTTTAATAACCTCTCTTTAAGAATATTTTATTTATAGAGATATATAAAGATTGTGGTTTTAGTTAATGAAAAATTAGTTTAATCATTAAAAAGAATTCAATAAAAAAAAATCAATAAAAATTAATCATTAGAAAAAGAAAAATAAAAAAAAAAAAAATTATGCTGCTAATCTTGCTACTTCTCTTTCTACCCTTCTTTCTTCTTGGTAGATTCTTCTTAATGCCTGTGCAATTATGTGCATATCTTTAATAAGTTTTCCTCTGATTTCCTCTATCCCTTTTATATAATTTTGCACCGGCGATCTCGGTAAGAGTTTTTGGTTTACCCAACCCTCTAATTGCAAACTAAGTGTATCTTCATAGCCTAGTAAAATATAGATCATTGAAATAACGCGCTTCATTCCTTTATACGCTTCATAGAAACCAATTATTATATCTGATTCAAGTTGTTTAGCAAGTTCTGTTATTTTTTTAATTATGTTATCTACATTGTCCTTTACTTTTTTGCCTTGTAGCATGCTATCTATTTCTTTTGTTAAACTTTCAATCAATTTATCATCTCTTTTTATTCTGCCTATCTCTCTTCTAAAAACCCTTACATCTTTCCTTATCGGAAATCTTCTCCATCTAGAAACTTCAACATCTTTAAGAAATATTTTTAATTCCTGCATAAAGGTTTCTTTATCTACTGTTTTTCCAGCATTTATTATGTTCATTACTTCTTTGTATTCAGATTTATCATATGTTTTTAGTTTATTTATTGCTTTGATTATATGGGCTGCAAATATGTTATCGATTTGTTTAACTAGTGCTTCAATCTCTTTTTTGTGCTCTGCACCTGCTTTTGCTTTTAGTTGTTCAAGTCTTTTTTCAATGTTTTCTATTTTTTTTAAAACTGCCTCTTCCTGGTAGCTTTCATCAAAAATAAATTTATATTCTTCCTTTTCAGTATAACCTAACTCTTTTTCCAATTTTTTAATATCCTTTAAAGCCTTTGTAACCTTGTGTTTTTCAACTTCATCAGGAATTTTTTTGAAAATCTCAATATAAATGTGGTGCATATGTTTAGTAATTCTTGTTGTCAGCCTCCTTTCTTTAATATAAGTAATCCAAGGACCTCTAAAAATAGTAGAATACTTTTGTGTAAGATAACCCATTTATAATCACCTCATTATTTTATATTGATTTTAATTTTTTATGTATTTAAATGTTTTGGTTTTGTTGCTATTTTGGAATGAAAAAATTATTGTGAAAAAATTAATCTCAGGGTTTTTGTCATCTCTTCCATTATTTTATGTGCTTCTAAGTAATATTCATGAACATGTCTAAAGAAATTTGAAGTTCCTGTTCTATGAACTATCTGTTTTTTATCTGTTAAATAAGCATAATAAGGATGTCTTCGTGGATTTTTGATATATTCATATAATTCATCTGCAGTTAAATCAAAATATGATTTTTCTGATGATCTTGGGTCTCCATCAATTTTTAAATATTTAGCCCATTTGGTTGCACTACTTAATATAGCTCTAACACCAGTTTCATTAATTATAGCATTGCTATATTTTTCTATTTCTTTTTCTAGTTTTTTGTATTTTTTTATATCTGATTTTTTTCTTTCTTGAATATCCTTCTGTAGTCTTTTAATTTTTTCTGAAACCTTTAATAAGGTCTTTCTTCTTTCAGAAGTTTCTTTAAATATTGAGTCAGGGTTATGGAGCAAATTCCAATAAAATTCTGCTGGATTTGATATAACAGTCCATCTTTTATTTAATAAATCATTAACATCTTCAGTTTCTTTTTTCTCTTTTTTAGCTTGTGGCTGAGGAGGCCAAGGACCATAATAACCTGGTGGAGGAACAAAATATCCTGGATGTCCTGGAACTGGTTGGCCTTGTTGCTGTTTTTGCTCTTCTTCTTCCTTTTCCCTAGTTTTTTCTTCTTTTTTCTCTACAACAGGTTCAGGTTTTGGCTTAAGTTTTTCTTCAGCTTTTGCTGTTAACGCTCTGATATCTTCCTGTTCGTCTCTAGTACTAACATCGCGGTATTTAATCATAATCTCCTCAATTTTTGCAATATTTTCTTTTAATTCTCCTTGTTCATTCATTTTATATTAACTTCCTTATTTTTTCTCTTATAGGAAACATTTCGTCCAAAAACTTTTTACGTCTAACTTTTTTCTCTTGTAATATTCTAATTTTATCTTGAATATCTTTCATAATCTCACTATCATTTTCATACTGGCGTTTTACTTCTTCTAAGACACCAATAGCATTATCATAATCACCATCATCAATTTTTTCTTTTACTTTTGCTAAAATTGTTTTTTCATACTCTTCTCTTATTTTATTTTTAGCTTCTTCCAGTTCCTTATTTGATGGTATCTTTCCAATTAATTCATTTTGTTGTATTATCTTTTCTTTTAGTCTATTATAAACATCTTTTTCTTTTTCAAATAATTCTATAAACATCCGTTTATTTTCTATTACTTCTTTTCTCCACCTCTCTTCTAATCTTTGTTTTGCGTTATCATTTTTTAACTCATCTTCTAATCTGAGAACGTTTGTACTAGTTTTAATTTCAAGATTAAAAAACCCCATACATTCTTCTTTTATGCTTATACATATTTTTTCTAAACTATCTAATAATTTTTTTGCACTATCTTCTTTGTACTCATCTTTATATTTTGGTATATTATTTATTAAATACCCCTCTATTTTTGTTAACTCAATTATATCATTTTTTAAAGCTCTTTCATGCATTAAAAATTCTGCTAAATCTCTATCAATTTTTTCAATATTTTTATAAACTGGTGACTCACTATCAGGAAGGAAAGGAACTTCCTCCGCATCACCTATTAAAGCCTTTTTTATTTTTTTATTATTGAACAGTTTTACTATTTCTTTAAAGTCTGCAAATGTTTTCTTTTCTAATTTTTCAATCTTAGCATAGACTTCTTCTTTTGCTTTTTTGATTTTTTCAATTATTTCCTCAAATTTAACCCCCGTAGTAGCTGATGATTCTGATATTGCTGCAGAGGGTTTTTCTATTTCCTTTTCAGGTTTTTTCTTTTTTCTTAATTTTTTAATACTACCAAATATTTTGTCTCTTCTTTTCTTTGGGCCAAATACAACCGCACCTATAATTAATAATCCAACTATTATCCAAAAAATAGGTATGCCTCCTTTCTCTTCTTTTGGAATTGGTTTAGTTGGCTCTTTTATTTTATCTTTAACACTAGCAACCTCTTTCCTATATTCTTCCAACTCTTTTAGTTCTTCTTTTGTCAAGACTTGGTAATTTTGTTTTCTTTCTAAATTATTTACCAGTAAAGCAGCTATTTTTGCTTTTTCTTCTTTGTCCGCAGCTTTATAACTTTCTTTTGCAGCACTATAAGATCTATCAAGCATTCTTTGGCCTTCTATAGGATCATTAGCTTCAAATAACTTTTTGGCATATGCATTATACGCTTGTGCTTGTCTGAGGTTAGAAGTACCTCCACTTCCTTTTATACTATTCTCTAAAGCTGTAATTGCATCTTTTTCATAACCGCTTTCACCTATTATTCCCTCTCCTTCAATTACTTTAACGTATTCTTCCTGAGCATAACTGTACTGTTTTTGACTGTCATAGAATTGGCCTTTTTGGTATGTGTAGCCGCCAACAGCATGCTTATAATTACTTGCTATTTTCACCAATTCAGCATCAGAACGATCTGGTTGATCACTAAGATACGCTTTCTCACAAGCGTTTTTCATTGCCTCATATTTTTCAAGGTCTTCTTTGCTTGTTATCTTTGTAACTTCTTTTTTTGCCTTATCAAATATACTTAAACTTTCGGTTTTTTCAAGGCAATAATCCGTTAATCTTTTAACATAATCTTTTTCTTTTGATTTATATTTTGCAATATTATCTTCAACTTCTTTTATTTCTGCTCTTTTTTTAGTATAATCCTCTGTATCGGGTTGTAAATTATTTAACTCGTTGTGAAGACTTTCATTTTTTTCTATAAGACCGTTAAGAGTGTCTAAGAAATCATTCATATTCTTTATAGCTGTTACTTCATCTTCTCCTGAAATGCTTGGCTTTCCACCGCCAAATACAGATTTAACTTTACTGAAAATTCCGCCACCTCCTCCAATGCTGGGCCCAGTTAAACCTCCTAAGCTAATACCTCTTGCCTGCAATAAACCAGTGGTAAACAATAATATTACAGCAACAATTATCAAAGCTATTAAGAAAGCCAGTAACTTATGCTTCTCCAAACCAAGTTTCAGTAACACTGAATATATTATGAAAACCAATATTATCAATAAAAATCCTATAGCCATATAGCCATATTTCTCTAACCTAAACCCAAATCCAGATACAATTCCAATAGCACCAATTGCAGCAAATGCTAATGCAATGCCAACAGCAGGCCTTGACCTTCTTTTATCATCCCCAACAAATGCCTTTTTTAATCCAACATATGCTACTGAAAACAATAATATAAATATCAATAAGAAACTAATAAATGCGTCATATCTTTGCCAACCGCCTTCAAAAAACTCATTTATATTATCAAACAACCTGTCAAAAA
>CAYXTQ010000033.1:0-7392 GCA_964467845.1 uncultured Methanosarcinales archaeon
TAAATTTCAGGAAAGAATTAAGCATAAAGGAAACATTAACAATGGTTGTTACTGCAAATATTAAGGAAGAGGTTTAATTTCTTAATTTTTTTTTTTTTATTTCATTCACAAAAATTTTTTAAGCTTTACATATATTATAGAAGCAGCTAAATCTAAATTTATTTTATCAGTCTCAATCAAAATCAATGGCTTTTTTTCATAAACATATTTCTGTCCTAGACCTGGTATTTTAATTTTCCCCTTTTTAACCCTTTTATACAAATCAATTATTCCAGCTTTATCCTTCCTCTTCATCTCCCTTTCAGCACATATCTCAATAGGACATTTTAGCTGTACTACAAAAACATTCTTCATTAATTTTTTTAATGTTTTTCTTCCAATATTTAAGTTATCAGTAGCATCAACTATTACATTAACTTTATTTTTTGCCAAAACATAAGCCAAATACGCTAAAGTTCTGTAAACATATTCTCTTTCTTCTTTGCTGTAAATTGGTTTTGGAGTTATTATCTGCCTTATTTCATCTAACCTAAGAATTTGTGCTTTAAATTTTTTATTTAATTCCTTAGCTATCCTTGACTTTCCACTTCCAGGCAATCCAGTAATCCAAAGTGCAAAACTCATTTTTCTTTTTAAATCGTTATTAATTAACCAATTGGTGTTATACAACATTCACAATTATTTGTGTAGTTGTTCCATTTGTTTTTATTTTTTTTATTAATTAATCATTGAATTAAAAATTTTAAAAAAAAAAAAAAATATTGGTGCAATTTCATATTGTAGTCAAACATAGTTTGCCTACACTGTTTGTGAACCTATCGTTTTTTTTTTTTTTTTAATAATTATTTTTATTGAATTTTTATTATTGGATTATGTTTATATATTTATTAATATCCTCAGGATTAAAATCTCCAGCTTTTAGAGTATTAATTATAATATTAAATAATTTCCTCCTTACACTATCGCTTTGCATTTTAAAAAATATAGGATGAGCCATTACAACATATCTAAATGCTATAAATATTGGAGCTATCTTCCTTATTTTATAGTCCTTGGTCTTTTTCATATAATTATTCCAACAAATCTCAAATAACTCCTTAAAAGGCCCTGAAAAATCTCCTTTATGCTGTATTGCATACCAAATATAGTTTAAAGCCATGCTAGTAAAATCATCAGTTGGATCTCCAAATAATTCTCTAGAAGCATCTAAAACAATCATCTTATTGTCTTTAAAAACAACATTTGCAGGATGAAAATCTCCATGAATCCTGCATAACCTTTTATAATCATCCTTAAGCTCTTCCCTTAACTCAGCACATCTTCCAATAATCCAGGAAAATTCTTTTCTGTTAGTCCACTTTAAATTGTCAGGATAGGTGTCTATTACACCCATTAGCATCTCTCCATTTCCAACACAATCCCTTAAATGCCTTTTATAAATTGAAGAAGCCAATGCTTTTTTCTCTTCTTCTCTAACATCTGGATTATATTTCTCTTTATGCAAATCAACTAAATAATTAGAGAGCATTAAAGCCTTATCTTTATCTTCTTTAGTTAATTTGCCTATTTTCATTATCTCAAGTAAATCCTTAACATATTCCCTGCCCTCAACAAACTCTACAATCTGGAAAAACTCCTTGCAGTCACCAATAGAAACAAGCTCCCCCTTTGGAGTATAACCTCCTACATCAATGCTTTTTATATGGTTTTTAACCCTGCTGCTCAATTCATGCTGCAATATAAAAGAAGCAGCCCTGTCAGAAAAATAATCATGACTAAAACCTTCTGGCCTTAAAGTCCTTAGAACAACCTTTTTTTTACTTCCTTTCACCTTAAACCTTACTGAATAACCAGTTCCATGCCATCCAGTGCCTAATCTTTTGTACTCTAAAATTTGAATCCTATCTTTAAACTTATTTTCCAAGTATTTCTGCATTATCTTTTTATCTATTTTAACTTCTATAAACTTTAGTGACATAATGTTATTAAATTATTTAGAAATTATTTAAACTTTTGGTTTTATTATCTTTAAACGGCTCTTTATCCTATACAACATAAACATAATAACCAGAATAACAGAAAGCAGAATACCAAAAAAAATCATTAAAGCACCTATTACAGCATATCTAACTTTAAGAGGACCATAATAAAAATGTAATACAAATCCAGATATAACCATAATAATTCCTATAAAAAATAAAAACCATCTTAATTTATTCATTAAAATCACCTAATATTCCATTAATTTAACATATAAATCTTACTCAAACAAACTATTAAACTCTTCAACAAACTTCTTAGCTATCTCCTTATCATGTATAATTAATATATTTTCATCGTTCTTAAAATTGCCAGCAAAAGTTGGATTATAACTACCAGTTATTACACTTTCATTATCTATTATAAAAACCTTATGGTGCAGTTTGTATTTGTTTTTATCTAACTTTACATCTAATCCAAAATCCTTCATCCTTTTATACTGTGAATAATCACTGCTAGCCTGCATTTTGTCAAAAACACCTTTAATATCATTTATATCCTGAAATAATATTGCATCAGCAATCTCCTCATCTGTAAAGCTAAATGTCATAAAATAAATACTTTTTTCACTTTTTTTAATTTCTTCAATTAATTTTTCTTTGCAATTGTCTTCAGGACAAAAATAATTTTCAATAATATAACCGTTAAAATAAATTTCAGGATACTTGACATATGAGCCTTTTCCAAATTCAAGGTTCCACAACTCTTTAAACTCTTCTTCATAGTTTTCAGCCAAATATTTTGAATGAATAATTAAAAAATTATTATTATTCTTAAAAGCATCATTTTCAGTTGGGTTAAAGCTTCCTGTTGTTATTATTTTTTTATCAATAATACAAAATTTGTTGTGCATTAACTGGTTGTCATCATCTTGTTTAGCTCCTTTTACATATTTATAGTTATCATTATCAACAACAACTCTAACAGGAATGTTTTTGCTTTTCTTAGCTAATGCTTTTATTACATTTTGCAATCTTAAATCATACAAAGCACAATCAACTGAATTGTTTGCAGACAAAATTAATTTTTCTAAAATTAAAGAGCAGTTTTGTTTTGGGCAAAAATATACATTTATTGAACCTTTTTCGGATGTTAGTTCTTGTTTTTCCGGCGAATAAAAAGCAATAATTTTTTTAAAGGTAAACATAAATAAAAATAAAGATACTATTAAAAAAATAAAAATTATTTTTTTTTTCATCATTTTATTTTTAGATATCACAACAATATTATTTAAATATATCTTTTAATATATTAATTTGTTACTACTCTAAAATGCTCTAAAAACCGAAAGATTTATATACTAGTTTATCTACTCCATAGTAGAAATAAAAAATATGTTGAGGGGTGGTATTTTTTTCCCTTCTTTACATTTATAATCTATCACCTCTTTTTCCCTGCAAACATCCTTTCGTGGGATGTTTGCTGGGTTTTAATATTTCTATAATTTTTTTCTTCTTCTTCTAATCTTCTTCCTTTTATATAAACTACCTGCTAAAAATCCAACTATAACACCAGAAATAAAAATAAAGACAACATTAAAATAAACATTAAACTCATATATAGGCTTTTCACGCTTAAAGTATATATCAAGATTAGACATCTCTAAAGCCTGCTCTGAATACAATAAGGAAGCATATATATCCTCTTCTTTCAAAGAATTAGCATATTCATAATAACTATACCCAATAATAGGAAATATTCCTTTATTAATCTCTTTTATAAGGTTTTTTTTTACAAAATTTAGTTTTCGTTCTAGAATGTTTTTTACCTGTTCATCCTCAACACCCATAAGACTTAAAACAACATCTATTGAAGCCTTTGCCTTAGATGCCTTAAATAAACATAACTCATACTCTCCATTTTCTAAGTCCTCATATGCCAGTTCAATTTCTTTTCTGTTTATCATACTACTAGGAAAAAACAAACTAAAATATTGGTATCTTTCCTCAGCCTCAGATAACTTCTCCATACAGGACCTTTTAATAGAATCCTTATCTATAGTAAATTCTCTTCCAGATTTACCAAAAAAATATGACCAACTATAAGCTGAATAAATCCTTTCTATTGCATATGCTAAATTATTTAATGCATCACTGCCATTCATGTTTTCAGCATTTTCCAAATAACCTTCAGCTTCAATTAACCTCTCTTTGACTACAGCATATGCTTCTAAATCAGTAATTGTTTTGATTTCCTTCTCAGAGATTAATTTACTAAAATTACTTATATCCCCCCTTTTTTTTTTTATTTGCTCCAAAACCTTGTCCTTTGATAAATTTTGTGTTAAAAGAATTAATTGATGCAATTTCACATTTGCACCAAAACAATAAGAAGCTGCTGAATAATACTTTTTTTCTTCTGTAGAAATTTTGCCCTTACCGGTGAGATTATAAGCCTCTTCCCTCATATTAAGTAAATCATCAGATAAATTATAGTTTAATAATACCTTTTCTAACTCGTTGCTTCTGTTGCATAATTTATTACTTAAAAAACTCATAGTTTCTATATATTCATTTGTCACTAAAATCTCTCCATCCACTTCTTTAATTTTTTTTCCAGAGAATTCATACAAAACCCCACTTAAATCACTTATCTCAATAATATCAACTCCTTTCTTCTTGCCATACTCAACCAAATCTAAAGTTTCATTAGTAACATTCCTGGATAAATTTCTAAAAATTTCTGAGATATTCTCTAATGGAATAAAACGCTCACCCCTTGGAATTAACACTTTTTTAATTCCAGATTCAGCAGCAGCATCTATTTTTTCCCTCAAACTGCCAATAGGCCCAATGCCTCCACCAGAATTTATTGTACCGCTTACAGAGGTGTTTTCATCTATATCAAAACCCTCTAAAACTGCTATTGTCAAAACTGCGATAGCAGCACCAGCACTAGGTCCACCAATAATTGGTGCTTCGGCATTAATAGTATAGAAAAAATCATATTTATCGCAATCAAAATCAATATAATTGCAAGCAATTTCTTTTGCAAATCTTGTTGATATTTGGGTATCTAACTTGGTTAATGGCCTTGTATCCAAAAAAACCCTTCCATCTCCCCGCCTTATTTCAAGATATAGATCTGCTTTACTTCCTATGTAGCCTGTAGGAGTTTCTTTTACAGCCAACAACTTCATACTGCCTTGTTTACCTAATACAGAAGGTAATAACAATATTAACATTAAAATTATTATATAAAATCTTTTCATAACAATTCATAGGAATAAGCTATTATTTAAGTATTTTTATTTTAACTACTATTTAATCAATCATTAGGTTTTATACTAATCTTCACAACTATTTGTGCACTTGTTCCAGTTTTTATTTTTTTTTATTTAATCATTGAATTAAAATTTAAAAAAAAAATATTGGTGCAATTTCATGTTTTAGGCAAACTATGTTTGCCTTAATGTGTTTGTGCACATTATTGTTTTTATTATTATTAATGATTTATTTATTGAATTTTTTTTTATAATGATTATTTTTTTTTTATTGAATTTTCTTTCTCGATATTTTAATTTAAGGGATAGTCCTGTACTTTGTATTAATAAGACCCCATTCTAAAAACAATAATGCTAAAGCTGCTAACATAAACGGTATGGACAGATTAACTGGTAAATCAGCCTCTGTTGAAGTTGCAATCGCTTTATAGATACCTTCTAGATCTTCTTTTTTTTCTGCCCTGTAATATTTGCCTCCAGTAGTTTCAGCAATCTTCATCAACATTGGCTCATCCAAAGTAGATATCATCTCTATTCCTGGCAGCATTCCACCTGCAGTAGTACCAACACCTATAGTATTAACTGTTATATGGCTCTCCTTTAAATAATCAATCACCTTGTTTATTTCTTCCTCACTAGCAATATTTTCCCTTCCGTCAGTTAATAAGATAATTAATTTTGCCTTCTCTTCAGTTACCAGAAGATTAGAAGAAGAAACCAAAGCATCTCCTATTGCAGTTCCGTGTATTGTTTTAATTTGTATATTCCTTATAGTTTCTTTAGTAGTTGTATAATCCTCTATTAACTTTTGTTCAACAGACCCTACACCTGAAAAACTCACTACTCCGATTTTTGCCCTGGACTTTAGATTATCAACAAATAAAACAGCAGCATCTTTTGCAGCCTCTAACCTATTGGGCTCAATATCATTTGCAAGCATGCTTCCAGAGGCATCTATTGCCAAAACATAATTGTAATCAGAACTTTGGCCTTTATACCAAAGAATAGTGCCTGCAGCAGACAATATTAAAAAAAGCAATGTAAACATTCTAATAAAAAGCAAACTTATGTTTTTTGATAATGCCTGTCCGCCAGTTACCCTTGAAATAGCCTCAAAATTAGCAAATCTCATTGCCCTTCTTTTAACATACTTTAATGTAAAGAAATGAGTTAAAATTAAAAAAGGAATACTAACTAAAAACCACAGGTATATTGGATTAATAAATGTTACCTCCATCCTCTTTTCCTCTTTTCAAAAAATTTTATAATCGGAGTTACAAATGACTGGTCTGTTCTTAATTCTACTAAATCTGAGCCACATCTAGTAAAAACATCTTTTATCTTATTTATCTTTTCTCTTGCCTTCATTTCATAGTCTGCTCTTAAAGTATCAGGATCTATTAAAATTTCTTTTTTTGAAAAAGGGTCCTCTATAACAACCTGACCAACATTATGCGGCAGAGTAATATCCAATGGGTCCTCTATAGCATAACCAATAATTTCAAATTTATGTGAAGCGATTTTTAAATATTCATCCCATCCTTCAGTCAGTCCTATAAAATCTGATACTATTATAAGCAAAGAGTTTCTTTTTAAATAACTTACAATAAATTTTAAAACTTTTATAAAATCAACATTTCCTCCATATAACCTTGGATTACTCAATGTATGTGTTATAAGAAAATATTGTTTTTTGCCTGCTTTTGGAGGTATAATTTTAACCATATTGTCATTAAATATCCCCATCCCCACATTATCCCCGGCAAGTATCATTGCAGAACTTAAGCTTGCAATCAACTCAGCAGCATATTCACATTTCAGTTTTGGAATAGAAGAAAAAAGCATGCTATTACTTACATCAAAAAGAAAAAAAACCTCTAAATTTCTTTCTTCAATTAATGACCTTATTAGCAGACTTCCAGCCCTTAGCGAAGCCTTCCAGTCAATAAGGTTTGCATCATCATGTATTGTATACGTTCTATAACCTTCAAACTCTAGACCACGACCCTTGAAAACACTTGTGTATTCTCCAGTAAATTCTCCAAAAACATTTTTTTTTGTGAATATCTCTAATTTTTTTATAAGCGGTTTTAAATTTAACCTAAGTTCTAGCATTTGTTAAAACCTTT
>CAYXTQ010000033.1:7492-8570 GCA_964467845.1 uncultured Methanosarcinales archaeon
TTTCTTTCTCTAAGGAATAGGAACCCTAGAAAGTACCTCTTCTACTACAGTATCTGTTTTTATTCCCTCTGCCTGGCCTTCATAGTTAAGTATAACTCTATGTCTAAGGACATCAGGTGCAATCTTTTTCACATGGTGTGGTGTAACAAACAAATCTCCTTGTAGTAAAGCCTCTGCCTTTGATGCAATAAACAATCCTATAGATGCTCTTGGAGAAGCACCAAATTCTATATATTTACCAAGTTTTATCTTGTATTTTTCCGGATTTCTTGTACAATCAACTAATCTGATGACATATTTCTCAATTTTATTATCCAAATAAATTTGCTTAACATCATTTTGCAAATTAATAATATCTTGGGGGGTTATAATTGCCTTGAGTGTATACTCTTCAAACCTTCTTAATGTAATATTTTTTTTCAAAATATGTTGTTCTTCCTCAACCGTTGGATAACCTATATTCAACTTAAACAAAAACCTATCAACTTGCGCCTCTGGCAGTGGATAAGTTCCAAGGCTTTCAATTGGGTTTTGAGTTGCTAAAACAAAAAAAGGGTCAGGCAATGGAAAGGTCTCTTTCCCAATTGTGACTTGTTTTTCTTGCATGCCTTCCAATAAAGCAGACTGCACTTTTGGAGGCGCTCTGTTAATCTCATCTGCTAAAATAAAATTATTGAAAATAGGGCCTTTTATAGTAAAAAATCCTTTTTTTTCTTCATACGCAGTTATTCCTATAATATCTGTTGGCAATAAAT
Organism: uncultured Methanosarcinales archaeon; assembly: GCA_964467845.1. GTDB lineage: Archaea > Nanobdellota > Nanobdellia > Woesearchaeales > CAYXTQ01 > CAYXTQ01. Next base: position 8,248 of record CAYXTQ010000033.1, read on the forward strand.
CAGGGGTAAACTGAATCCTGTTAAAACTGCACCTTGTTACTTTTGACAAAGTTCTTACCATAAGGGTCTTTGCAATACCAGGAACTCCCTCTAAAAGAACATGGCCATTGCTAATTACCGCCCTCAACAGCCCGTCAATAACAACATCCTGACCAACAACAATCTTAGAGATTTCTTGCCTTACCTCTTTAATTAACTCAGTATAGTTTTTAATTTTTTTTTTTAAATCCTTTTCACTGCGCATACGTAATTATAGTCTATCCTTATATTTATATTTTGTTATTTTACTTTAAAATAGTAATAAAAAGTTCGATAAGTTTATA
>CAYXTQ010000034.1:0-8518 GCA_964467845.1 uncultured Methanosarcinales archaeon
CTGACTCAATTACAATATTTTTATCAGGAATGGAAATTTGTTCAACTACAGCAATATCTTCCACTATGGCAAGAATATCCTTTTTTGTTGCAATTATAGCTTTAGCTTCTATTTTAATATCTGCTTTAGTATCTCCTTCTAAAAGAACAATTGAAGCAAGGTGTTTTGCTACGTTATTATCTAAATTTACTTCATAGAACAGTCCTGTGCCTAATTTTTCATAAACAACAATATTGTTTTTTTCTAATTTTTTCAGAATAGAATGGACTCCTGCTGGGCTTAACTTTAAATTTTGGGCTATATTCCTTATAGTAAATCTTTGAGAGAAATTTCTAATTAAGAAATTCAGTACTTCAAATTCATTCTTTGCTATGGAGTACATTGTTAAATATTAGTGAATAAATGTCTACTAATATTTAAATCTTATTATTTTTTAGTAAAATATAGTTATTTTTTTTAAATGATTTATTTATTATTTTAGTTTAATAATCTATTAAAATTTATCAATACTTTATAATTATTATATTACTAATCATTTTTTATTAATAAATATCATTTATTAAAAATCAAATATAATTAAAAATATAACAAGAATTAAAAATAAAAAAACAAATGTTCAGTTTTAATATAACTATTTAAAAAAATAAAAATAAAAAAATTAAAATTTATTATTCTTTAGGAAGTTGAAATCTTTGCCTGAAAATCTCTGATCTGCCAAGGGTCGTTTCACCTGGTTTTGGGAATGATCTTGGGCCATAATCAAAGTTTTCATGGCCTATTTCATTAAATAACCAATTCATCCATTCAATCTCTTTTATCTGGTGTTTTATTCTATTTATTAAATACATAGAAAGCCCTCTTGTTGTCATTAATGATTCTCTCATTTCCCATTTATCAGCATGCTCTGCACTAATCCAATAGAATTTTCTTCCAATGTATTCCCATTTTATACCATAAGCTCTTTTATCAAATCCCGGGCTTAAGTCACGGGTATATCTTAATCTTGTCTCTGTTTCAAAATCTTGTACATATTCTTTATTTTCAGAAGGAATTTTCAAACATATTTTATATCTGTAGCTTCTATAACTTTTTTGTTTGCCTTTTTCACCTTTATAGTCATATGTTTTAGCATCATACTCCATATCTGCTATCTTGTTTTCTCCTACTATATACCAATCTCCAGTTGTTTTTAATCCTAATTTTTCTCTCCACTTTTCTCTTTTGAGTAAAACTGGGTAATTAGCCATAGTATAATCAATTGAACCCAATGTATATGGGTGATATCTACCATCTCTTGTGTCATCTCTGTATTCATCCCACTCATTATGTATGTAATTAACAACATCTAAAGTATCTAATGGTCTTATAAATTCTAATGGGAATTTTCTCCAATTATTTTTATCAAGTTTTTTAGCTGGAACTCTTTCTGCTCCCATCATTATATAATCTTTATTACCTTTGTCATATGCCAAATCAAACCATTTATCCAATAATACATAACCTTTTTCATCCACTTCTAATGGATGACCATAAGCATCATAACTTAGTTTGTATTCACCCCATTCTTCTCTTATGAATTTATCACCTTGTACTTCGTCTTTTTTTGGTTTTGATATTTTAGTTTCTCCAGTGTCTGTATTATATGTTACTATTATAAGATCACCTGTTTTCTCATCAATCTTTAATTCTTTAATTTCGTTAGTTTTTACATCATATATCTGTGTTTTAACAACATTGAATGTGTGATAATATCTTACGGTTCTTCCACTGAATTCTTCTCCACCAGTTTCTGCAAAAGAAACAGCTCCTGGCCTGATATCTTCTATGGCTTTTCTTAAAGTTTTTAACTCATTTATGATAGGTATAAATTTCTCTAACTCTGTGGCTTCTTTGCTTTCAACTTCTTTAATTTTTTCAAAAAGTGATGAAATAGTTTCTTTTATTTTATTACAAAAAGTATCAATATTTTGTTTAATAACTGTTATATCATGTTCAGAATATTTTTTATTTTTATCAATTTCTTTTTTAGCCCACCCCCTAATTTCTTCAATTAATCCCTCATACGTACCTAATATATCTTCTACTTTTTGATAGCCTACACATCTTAAATAATGATATGTTCCTTCAGGTTCAGGATCTGGATAACGTATAGGTAGTATTTTTGGAATTTCAAGTTCAACGGTTTTTGTTTCCCCAAAGGGTAACTCAATCTTTAAATATCGAGTCTCTGTTTCTGTTCCCTTCTCAAATGCGTGTATTTCAGCTCTTAAAACGTCTTCATCATAATGCGCTCCAAGCTTAACATATTTATCCAATATCTGTTCTATGTAACAATTGGTTTTAGGATAACCAATTTCTCCGTATTTTTGCTCTATTGTCCTTAATATTCCAACCCTTTTTCTCAGTTCAGCTATTAGGTTTAGTTCTTTTCTTCTAAATTTATCCCTACTCAATCTATCTAATACTATTTTTGCACCGTCTTTACCAGCATATTTTGGAAGAGCAATACCTGCACTTCTTGGTCTAAGCTTACGGAAAAATGTTTTTATATTCTGTAATTTACCTGGCATTGTTTTGCCAATTTTTACTTTATTTTCTTCTGTTTTTTCTGCCATTTTTTTATCCTCTTAGATATTTAGTATTAACAGATTTTACAATTTTTGACATTGTTTCATTAACTTTATTAAAATACATACCTTCAATATAATCTAAATAATCTAAAACCTTTTTTTGAGATATAATAAGTTGATCTTTTAGTTTATTTAGTTCTTTGATATCTTGAAGAGAAGTAATAACTTTCTCAAATGATTCATCAGTTAACTCTATTATTGAATCATCTAGATGATCTAAGACAGCATTTGCAAACATCATTTGAGTAATATTTGGAGTAGCATTTCTAACATTATTTAAATCAAGAGTATCACTAAATCTTTTGAAATATTTTTTATATTGCGTTGAAGAGTTGATATATACTAATATATTATTCACATTTTCTTTCACATCCAATTTTAGAGAAAGTTCTATGAATTTCTCCATAAAATCTCCTAAGTAATTCCCAAATTGAGTTTCTATTTTAGTGTATCTTCTCCTTATTAAATACCAGTCAGCATTAAGCTTAATAGCTTCAATTCTTAACTTATTCATAATCTTTCTAGAACTAACTTTCTCTATATTTCTTAGTTCATAAAGTCTTTTCTTAATAGTTTTATCTAGTTTGTAAATTGCAGTTGTATTTTCATTTTTTAGCTGATAAATTCTTCTTTCAAGTGTTCTTTTTAGCTCTCTTTTTTCATTTTGAAGTTCATGATTAAGTAATATTAATTTTCTATTAATTTTTTCTTTTAATATTAATTTTGCATTTTCCAAAATTTTACTTAAATTAGAAATGCTTTTTAATTCTTTAACTATTTGTGCAAGGTCAGCTTCCCAGTCTAATAATGATTCATGTTTTTTTGCCTCAATCTGAATAAGTCTTTTAGCATTTACTTCATCTCCGAAGTGTTCTTTTACAAAATTTGATTCTTTTTTGACATTTTTTACTACAGTTTCAAAGTCATGCCAATCTCCTTCCTGTGCACCTTTGTAAACCATCCCTAACAATCCAAATCTAACTTTCTTTTTATGATCGTAATATTGATATCTGTCAAAATAATGTATTTCTTCTGCATAAAATACTAAATTCCTAATAGCAGGACTTTTCTCTATCATTGACACTAACTCTTCATCTTTAAACTCATATCTCAAAACTCTTACAATTTCTCTAACCTCTTTTTCGTAAATTCCTAACACATCATAGAAATATTGCTCGGAATAACCTTTTACTGTCCATTGATCAATATATGGAATTAATTTATTTAAATATTTAATTTCTTTTTCTTTTAATTCTTTATTTCTTCCTTTTAAATTTTCTAACCCCAATATCAATTTTTTGTCATATGTTCCTTGACCCTTTGCACCAATTGCTTTTAGATTAAGAATTATTTTTTCCATAAATGGATTTATATCTTTGTTTAATGTTTTTAATTCTTCTAATTTTTTTCTTAAATATTCAATTTCTGTTTCATTAATTAAGGACAATAAATAAGCAATTTCGTGTTTTATTTTTTCTTCTTTAAATTGCTCTAACCATAGTCTTATTTTTTCTTCATGTTCTTTTATGTATTTAACTATAACTTCTTTATTTTTAATATCAACAACTTGTTTAAGTCTTTCTAATAATGGAATTTCATATTTGCTTTTTTCTATTTCTGATAATGTTGAATTAATAAATTCATACAGTGTAGGATATTTTTTAATTGATTCTTTAAACTTCTCTGAATTAATATATTGTCTTAATTTTAATAAGAATTCTCTATCTGTTTTTGAATGTCTTTCTATATTTTTGATATCATCTATTATTGAATATCTAACATCTATTTTCTTAGTTTCTTTTTTATCTAAAATAAAATTTCTTAATTTTATCCTACGTAAATCATTTTCAAGGATAATCTTCATACTATCTCTTGAATTTTCTAAAATTGTATTAAGTTCTTTTTCATTGATATTATTTATGGTTTTCATTTATTTTTTTTCCTCTCTGATATAGTTAGTAAACATTTCAGTATCCCTACCATTATCATATATGTACATTTGTAATTGTTTTATTGCTTCTTCATCTTCAGATATCTTCCAATGGAATAAGTCTGTAATATACTTTGATAATCCTATATGCGTTATTGTTGGGAAAGGATTTTCATCAAAAACATATAATTTACCATTCTTGTCCTTTATAGCAAATTTACCTCTGTTTATTTTGTCAAGATCAGTTTCATTATATTTTTCCCTACCTAAATACATGAAAACTCCAGGATCTTTTAGTCCTTCCCTATCAAATGCAGGGTTTCCTGCATCAGTAGGCATATCTGACACTCGTTTTATTGTTTTATAATTAAAGTTGCCTTTTGCATGAGCATTTTCATAATCTTCTGCTCTTTTGCTATGTGGATGATATCTACCATCCCTTACATCGTAAATATAGGCTTTCCATTCTAAATCAAGCCATTTCATAACATCTTGGAAATTTAATTCTATTACATTTTCTGGTCTTACCTGTCGTATATAAGGTAGTTTTTCTCCTTTCACTAAAACTGCGTTTACATCTTCTAAAACCCTTCCAAAATAATCTACTTCTAAATGCATTTGTTCGCCATATTCGCCTTTTACTAAAGTGCTTTTACCGATAGGTTTTTTAGGTGCTAGTTTACTTATTTTGTCTGTGAAACATAGTCTTCCATAATCATCTATATCGTACTTTCTTTCATAGTACTCTGCATTATCTTTTGCAAACTTATATCTATGTTGATATTCTCCGTATAAGCAATATTGGTTTATCATTTCATTTCTTTTGCTCCTTAACTTATGGATTGCTTTAAATCTTTTAAGGTAGATATCGTACCATTTTCTGTTGTCTTCCATAAACTTGAAATTTGAGCCTTTTATGTCTTCATCTACCGTTGTTTTAAAATCCTCAAAGAACTCAAGTTTTGTACTTGTAAGGTTACTTATATTGCTTAATCTTACTTTTAATTCATCTAATAATTTAACAATAATATAGAAATGATTATTCCAACCGACAAGATTTTTTAATTCCTCCTCTTTTTCTCCCCCTTCTTTATCGACATATTTTACCTTTCTTGCTATTTTTTGCCAATACTTGTTTCCATTATCATTTTCAAAATCACAACCATTTTTATGAATTTCAAGGAATCTGGCTATTTTACTGAAAGAATATTCTCCTTCTAACTCCTCATTAATTTCTGCTGCAATTTTTACTGCTTCTTTTACTGTGCTATGTTTTCCTTTGTAAACTTCTAGTCTTAACATATAATGCATTAACCACTCTAATTCTACAGACACCTGTTTATGGATATTAGCTAGTTCTCCAGGTGGTGTTTTTTCTTTTCTGCTCCAACCATATCTGAACAACCAATTTAACCACGGTCTTCTTTGTGCCCATGCCTGTAATGCATGAATACCATAAGTTCTAGAGTCAGACATAATCCTACTTCTTATTTTTTCTTTTTTACCTAACTGACTGATTACAATAAAACCAATAACTATTAGAATAATAGCTATACCTATATATAATAAACAAGTTAAGATATTTCCTTCTTTAAATGCTCCAATAATTGTTGATATTGGTCCATAAAATATAGTAATTCTTCTGCCAGGGAATAATAAATAAGCAACAACCTCTATTAATAATGTTGAAAATAGCCAAGCAAATCTTTGGCTCCATGCTCCTTTTCCTTCTCCAGCCATTGATCTATACAATAAATAAATTATAACAATCTCAAGCATCCAGAATATTTTTCCTAAGTCTACACCCGTGTTTGCAACATGCCCTGCAATTAGAGCTGCAACTGCATACCAGAACTTTTGTCCGAACATATCCATCTTCGCAAAGGTTTTAAATAATCCGAAAAGCACTAAGAATACCAGGATAAACACAATAAGCTGTCTTCCTACTAGTATTCCGTATCTTAAGTTTTCTGTTGGAGTATAAGCTCCATAAGATTCACCAGCAATAGCTTTATCCCTGTATTCACTTGTATAACATCCAACTCTGTCCTGGTAAGTACATTTAAAGTCTCCAAACAAGAAATACTTAGTGCTTATCCAGAATCTTTGTTCCCAAATAAACTTATAAGAATCTTTTACATCAGCCCATGTTTTGTCTGGCTGGAATGGACCCATTACAAGATTTAATGCTATTAATACTGCAATTATCCTTACAATCCATTTTACAGCTGTTGTTTTTTGTTGATTTTCTAAAAATATAGCTCCTAGACCTATTAAAGCAGCACCTATTATAACACCGTTAACTATAACTTGCGGATGCATTAGGTTAGCAAAGTACCTTATTTTCCATATGAGCATCCCCGGGTTTGATTTACTTAACTCCATTGAAATCATAAATGAGAATACAGCTATGGTAATCTGCACTATTTGCGCTTGTTTTGTCTCTAACCCCTTCTTTATCAGGTTAAATACCAGCATTAAACCTGCAAATATCATCGCTGTATTTACTATAATAACAATCATGTTATTGCCAGCCATTTTAGACTGTAAATTACTCAAAGCATCCAAAGGACCAGCTGTCACAAAGCTAACTGTAACTAGAGAAATCAGTAGTAAAATCATTACTAACATTATTATTTTATTTTTATTCTTCATTTTCCTCTAGTTTATTGAATATTAAGTTCATCCATTGCTCTAATATTGGATCATTAATTGAGAATTTTTTATCTGACTTAGAGATTAAATCAACTTCAATTAACCTTTCAAGCAAAGATTTTGTCACAGGAGCACTTCTATAGATTTTTTTTGAGATTTCAGTCAATGAAGCTTGATGCATTGAAGCAAGAACTTTAAGAATAGCTTTCAATAAAGTCTGTCCGCGCGCTCTGTTAATATTATAATTATAGACTTCTTCACAATATCTGTAAATATTTTCTTTTAATAATTCAATTGAAAACGCTTTTTTTATGTTTTTTTCTTGTTTTAATCTTTCGCATAAACATTTTATTAAATAAGGATGGCCAAAAGTCAAATCATAAATTTCTTCAATTTCTTTTTTATTTTTTATATTGAATTTATTTATTAATGATATTGATTCATTCTTGTCCAAATTTTTTATCTCTACTATCTCAAAATTTTTTAATAGTTTTTTTAATTGGAAAACAGCAGAAGATGCTATAATAAATCTGATGTTTTTGTTTTCAAAGTTTATTAAGGAGAGGATGTCTTTAATTTGAGTAAAATTATTTAAATCTAAAATATTTTCAAAGTTGTCTAAGCAGAGAATAACTTTTTTTTTTTTTGAAATCTCTTCCAAGAAATTAAAGGCGCTTGTTACAATCAATTTTTGGTCAGGCTTTATTTTTTGTAATTCATTCTCAATAACCTTTAACAACCTCTTTAATTCATCGTTATCCAAAGAATCAATTTTTTTTAATAAAAAATCAAAATTAAAAAAATCATTATATTCAGAAAAAAGCTTTCCTAAAAACCAGAACATAATGTTAGAAATAAACTCTAAAGAAAAGTTTTCTGGGCTTAAGCTAATTCTGTTTAAGTCTATGTAAACAGGGCTCACCTCTTTTTCCATGCAATTAGTAAATTGCTTTAAAAGCAAAGTCTTCCCTGTTTTCCTATAGCCAAGAAAAGCTATGTTTTTACCCAAACCCTTCTTTAGAGAACTAGTTATTTCGTCTAGTAATTCTATATGGCCTCTTTTCACAAAATACCGGTCTTTAGGAAATTTCAAAGTAATAACCTATTATACCAATTGGTATATATACCATATTAACTAATTATATATAAATGTTTTGCTTTTTTATTGTTTATTTATTATACCATTTGGTATATATTTTGTTAGGTAAATATACAGAATGGTATAGTTATATATAAATTTTTCTTTTTTGTTCTATGGATATTTTTCACTAAACAGTAATTACAAAATAGAAATATTTAAATA
>CAYXTQ010000035.1:0-1836 GCA_964467845.1 uncultured Methanosarcinales archaeon
AATAAGGGTCTCCACTAAAATAATAAGGGTTCCATAAAGGAAAAAAATCATGATACTTTAAAGCAGATTCTTTGTACATATTAAGAATAGGAAAATAAGAAGTAGTAGCATCCCTTGCTGGCAGAACACTAAAACTTAATCTTTCATGCAAGAAAATCATACTAATAATTAAAAGAAGGATTACATAAGGAATATGTTTTTTTACCTCACCCCAATCTTTCATAGTTTTATACAAATAAGAATATGTTTATTTAAATGTTTTTATTCCAAAAATAGTATAAGGTTAGGACATATGTCACGACCCTATAGATTTTACACAAAATAAATTAGTGTGCCAATTGATTTTCTTGCCAATCTTGTCTAATATCTTTGGAACATCAATAAGGGTTTTATCATCTTTTTTAATTTCATATAACTTAAACTTTTGTTTTAACAACAGCCGTAAATATTCTTTACTTGATTTGCCATACTCCTTTAATCCACAAGGCCATAGTTCTGTAACAATCTTTAATTCTTTATTTTTATTTAACAGATTAGTCATACCTTCTACTGCATTACATTCAGACCCCTCAATATCCATCTTGATAAAGTCAATTTTAGTATTATTAAAATAGTCGTCTAGCTTTATAGAATCCACTTCAATATGTTTGTATCTTTTATTGTGGGGGTTATAAGTCCTGCTACTTATCTCAAATTCTTCATCAAAATATAAATTAACTTTTCCAGTTTTATTTGAAACCGCTTTTTGAACTAATACTACATTCTTACAGTTGTTTAACTCTACATTCTTTTTTAAAATGGCAAAATTATTAGGGTTAGGTTCAAAAGCATAAACCTTTCCTTTATTGCCTACCAGCTTAGAGAACATTATAGTGTAGTATCCTATATGGCTGCCAATGTCTAAAACAACATCTCCATTTTTAACTTCATTTTTTACTAATTTTGTTACAGCTGGTTCGTGTATGCCATTAATTAAAAGATTAAGCCCGTCATTCTTATCTATGATTAGTTTATGTCCGTCTATTACTACAAAATCGTTTTTTAGAACACCTTTCATAAAATTAACTGCAACTCTAAAAATAAAAAACCTTCTCACTTCTTGCCCCTCAAATATTTTAAGCCCAATCCTATATAATTCCTTTATTATTTTTTGCATTAATGTCATTTAAATACCCTCTATTTTTTTTTTTTTTTATTCCACCCAATTTTCATAGTTTTATGGAAAAAAACTGAGTTATTTAAATGTTTTGGAAATATTCTATTTCCAACTTTTTGGAAATCATAACTTTAAAATACTAGTTATATCTAAATAATAATAATAAAATGAGTTCAATAAAATATTCAAAAATTGAATTACTTGCTGGAAACTTATTCTTTAAGTTAAGAAGATTTATATTTCACCCAGATTTTTTAATGAGGTGGCCTATATACAAAAATATAAAAAAGTTTTCAGAAAAATATGCAACTGGAACTTTACTAGATATTGGTTGTGGAAAAAAACCATATAAAAAGTTATTTGATAATAAAGTAGAAAAATACCTAGGACTAGATAATCCAGACACTAAAAAGACATTCAATACAAGAGGTATTATAAAACCAGATATTTATGCTGATGCAACTAAAATACCCTTAAAAGATAATTCTATTGATACAGTTGTAATGGTACAAACATTAGAACACATAAAAGAGCCTGACAAAGCAATTAAAGAAATAAATAGAATAATGAAAAAAGGAGGATATTTTTTTATATCAGTACCTTTAATGGAATTTGAGCATGGTGGACCTTATGATTATTATAGGTTTACGCATTATGCTCTTAAGGATTTATTTAAAGAT
>CAYXTQ010000035.1:1846-6558 GCA_964467845.1 uncultured Methanosarcinales archaeon
TGATTATTATAGGTTTACAAGATACGGTTTAGCATATTTATTAAAAAAAAACAGATTTAAAATAGTTGAATTAAATTTAATAGGTTCTATTCCCTTATTAATTGCCTTAATGATCAATAGATTTTTATTTTATGATCTTACGTTATTCAACAAATACAAATTGATAAGATATTTTATGATACTACTAACTCCTTTATTTTTTATAATAACGACTATTCTGAATACACTAGCCTTACTGTTCAATAAATTACCACATATGAATAAATATAGTTACTTAGCAATTATTGCAAGAAAATAAAAAAAATAAAAAGCTAAAATTTATAAATAATGATAAACTTTTTTTTCTTTCGTAGTTATAAATAAATAAAAAGATACCAGGGGTATAACTCTTAAAGCAATATTATGAAAATCAACTATGTTATTTGGCACACAAATTGTACTGGCGGTGTGAGAGTTATGTTTAACATAGCTAATGGACTTATTGATAGAGGCCATGATGTTAGTATTACATCTATATTTGGAGATCACAGATGGTTCCCTCTAAAGGCAAAAGTGACTTATGTTCCACAGTTTATGAAATTTACTCAGCATAGAGCAGTACTGGCTTTACCAATTTTAACAAAGATTTTACCTAAAGCAGATATCACTGTAGCTACATTTTGTTTAACAGCCTATCCTGTCTGGCTAAATGGAAAAGGAAAAAAATTCTATCATGTGCAACACTACGAAACAATATTCTCTAAAAATCCTATATATAACATCTTATCAATAATGACTTATCATTTACCACTGAATATTATATGCAATTCAATGTGGGTTAAGGATAAAATAAAAAAAATAACAAATAAAGATCCACCAATAGTTAACCCAGGAGTAGATCTTGAACTTTTTAAACCAGTTGAAATAAAAACTGAAAGAATAAAAAAAGATAAAAGAATAAAAAGGATTGTTGGATTAGGAAAAAAAAAGAAATGGAAAGGTCTAGCAGATCTTTTTAGGGCTATGGAATTAGTTTATAAAGAAAGGTCGGATGTTGAATTAGTTCTCTTTGGAAGACAGCCTCCTGAAATTAAAACAAACACAAGATTCAAATTTATGGAAAATTTGAGCGATGGAGAATTAGTTGAATTATACAATTCTGCAGATATAGTTGTCTCTCCATCTTGGTATGAATCATTTCCATTACCTCAGCTTGAGGCAATGGCATGCGGTACAGCAGTAGTTACAACTAGATATGGTACTGAAGATTATGCTTTTAATGAGAAAAATTCCTTAGTTGTTCAACCTAAAAACCCAGAGGAGATGGCAAAAGCAATTTTAAGATTACTTTCTGATAAAAATTTAGCTGAAAAATTAAGAAAAAACGGATTAAAGACAGCAAGAGAATTTACTTGGGAAAAAACAATAAATAAAGTTGAGAGCATATTCAAAAAAATAAATTATTGAATGAACAAAATGAACTTAATTTTGATGGGACTTAGAGAGCCTTCGTATACACTTATGTATCCGGAATTAGGTATTGGTTATATTGCTTCATACATAAAGAAATATTCAAATTATGACACCGACATAAAAATAATAGACAGAATAAAATCTGAAGATGAGGTATTAAAAAAAATAAAAGGCGCTGATTTGATTGGCATATCCAGTACTACTTTTGAATTTTTAAGGGCAAGAAGATTAGCAAATAAGATAAAACAACAAATGGACATACCAATCATAATAGGAGGAGTGCATATCTCTGCACTTAATAACCACTTGCCAAAAGAGTTTGATATTGGTGTGATAGGAGAAGGAGAACAGACAATGCTAGAACTTTTAAATTTATATAACAAAAAAACTGATTTTTCTTATGAACACCTTAAAAATATAAAAGGTATAATACACAATAAGAGTGGTAAAACAATTTTTACAGGAACTAGGGGGTTAATATATCCAGTTGATAAAATACCACCACCAGCAAGAGATTTGTATGACATGAAATTTTACCTTAAAAAACACACGCATTCCCCAGGAACTAGAGGTAAAGGAACTTCATTAATGACATCTAGGGGGTGCCCCTATAATTGTGTTTTTTGTCATAGCTGTAGGTTTTGGGGAGGAGTAAGGTTCCATTCTCCAAAATATGTTATCAATGAAATAAAAGAGTTAGTAGACAAATATAATGTAAAATATTTGAATATATTTGATGACCTTTTTATAGCAAACAAAAAAAGATTAAAAGAAATAGTCCAGTTTATACAAAAAGAGAAAATCAATGAAAAAGTAAAATTTTGTTGTCAAGCTAGAGCAAATTTGTTTAATAAAGAGGTAGGTGGTTTATTAAAAAAAATGAATATGGGGTATATAAATTTCGGACTTGAAAGTGGCTCTGAAAAAATATTGAATTACTTAAAAAAAGGAACTGTTACTGTTGAAGACAATAAAAACGCAGTTAAAATAGCTAATCAGTTTGGTTTTAAAATAAGCTCCGGATTCATGATAGGTAATCCTAATGAGAGAGTAGAAGATTTAAATCAAACGTATAATTTTATTAAAAATAATCCTTTAGATATAATAAGAATTTTTATTACAACCCCCCTTCCCGGTACTGAATTGTGGCAATATGCAAAAAATAAAAATATTGTTTCTGACGACATGGATTGGGAAAAAATTAATCAGCTATATAATGGTAATAATGTAGTTTTGAGTGATATAGACAAAACATTATTCCAAAAAATACATTTGAAATTGTTAATTATGGCTAATATTTCTATGATAAAAAAATCCAAAAAAAAGATTTATACATTTTTAAAGGGTGTTACTTATAATTTTTTAGTAAATCCTAAATTAATTAAGAACCCCAGACTTATTCCAAATTACATAAAATATTGGATATCCTCTTTAAAAAATAATCAAAATCTATTAATGAAATAAATTTGTTATAAGAAGTAAAAAATGAAAATATTATTTATTTGGCCTTGTATTGGTTCAATACAAAAAAGTGATACAGGAATAGCATACTTATCAGCATATTTAAAAGAACATCACCATAAAGTGGATTTAATTGAATTAACTAGCTTAAAAACCAAACCCATATTCAATAAAATAAATTATTTTAAACCAGATTTAATTGCATTCAACTCTAATTCTCATCAATTTCATTATGTTAAAGGGCTATCTGCAAAAATAAAAGAAGTATTTGATATTAAAATAGTTGTTGGTGGGGCACATCCTACCGGGGATCCTTGGTGTATTAAAGAATCACCCTTTATAGATGGTATATGTATTGGTGAGGGAGAGTATGCTTTATTAGAATTAGTTGAGAATTTAGACAAAAAAAATATCAAAAATTTTTGGTTTAGGGATAACAACAAAATCATAAAAAATCCAGTAAGGCCATTAATTCAAAATTTAGATGAACTTCCTTTTCCAGACAAATTAATATTTAATTACTATAAAAAAAATAAAAAAGTGATCCCTCGATTTATTTTCTCAAGAGGGTGTCCATTTAATTGCACTTACTGTTCTAACGCAACTATAAAAAAACACTACCCAAATCAACAGTATGTAAGATTTAGAAGCGTTGATAAATGTTTAGATGAGATAGGACTTTTGCAAGAAACACATAAATTTGATACTTTTTGGGCAGATGATGATATATTCACAATAAACAAGAAATGGTTAAGGGAATTTTGTGAGAAATATCCTAAAAGATTTGATAAAAATTTTGAATGTCATTTAAGGGTAGGAGCAGTGAATAAAGAAGATCTTGAACTTTTAAAAAAAGCAGGTTGTAGTTTGGTAAGGATTGGTCTTGAATCTGGGAGCGAACGTATAAGGAGAGATATCTTAAATAGGCATATGAGCAACCAGCAAATAATAGATACCTTTAAGATGGCTAAAGAAGTTGGAATAAAAACATACTCCTTTAATATGGTTGGTATACCTCACGAAACAATGGAGGACATAAAACAAACTATTGAACTTAACCGCAAAATTAAACCTGATAAAATGCAGTGTACCATTTTCTATCCATATATAGGAACACATTTGGGAAAATATTGTAAAGAAAAAGGTTGGATTAACGGGCTGGAAGACGATTGGTTTAAAGATTGTATTTTGAATTTACCAACTTTGTCTAAATCAAAAATAAGAAGGGCTAGAAAAAATTTTGAATTTAATGTTTATAAAAAAGATAATATAAAAAAAGCAATTTTATGTAGATTAAAAAATACAGATATCATCTTTAAATTATTATATAACCAAAGAATCAATGACATTATTGGTGGTTTATACAGGAAATTATTTGTGTAATATGATTAATATCAAAATCTATTAGTAAAATCTATTGCATTCCTAATGCATTTATCCATATTCATATACTCCCATTCAGAAAATCTTCCGACAAGATTTATACCATACTCCCTTAAAAAATCCTTGATAATCTTAGTATTTTTGCTGTAATCCAAATCATAGATTATATATGCATATTTTACTCTTTTAACAATTGAGAGACATTTTTTTTTTATTATTATTATACTGTTCCTATCTAAAGCGTCAGCAACATGATTAATGATTTCTTCACTTTTTTTTTTCCATATATCATCATTCTGGTTACACGTTATTTCAGCGATTAAGCTACTCTTCCATTTTGGAACCGTATCTCTACTGAAATTAAATGGAAATCCTACCCTGTTAAATAAACCATCTTTTTCATCTGGAAAATACAT
>CAYXTQ010000035.1:6568-6886 GCA_964467845.1 uncultured Methanosarcinales archaeon
CTTTTACCACATTTTTAGGCGCATCAATTGCCTTAATTAACTCAGGTAAAGGTATAGTTGATATTATCTTGTCAAATACTAATTCTTCCTTATTGTTAGACACTATAAAAACATTATTTTCTTTTTTTATTTTTTTTACCTCAAAGTCTGTCTTTATGTTCTTAGAAACATTTTTTTCTAAACTTTTAATAAGTGACTGTATACCATTAAATTTTGGGTAATAAAAATATAATTGATGAGTGTAACCTTCAGTTGGGATGCCTATTGAAGATTTGATTATATCCTGTATTGGCGGTTGCGGAACCCTGTCTTTAATCC
>CAYXTQ010000035.1:6896-7852 GCA_964467845.1 uncultured Methanosarcinales archaeon
CTCTAAACTCATATTTTCAGCTTTAGTATTCCATATCTTTTCATTATAAGGAATTAAATATTTTTCAGCTATTCCTTTACCAAAAGTATAATATATCCATTCCTTGAAATTTGTTGGTTTTTTCAGCATTCCTTTCTCTTTTTTAATTACATTTTCCAAAAAAGTAACCAGACACTCATAATTATCCTCTCTTGGCAAATCACTTAACCCGTTTTCAAAAGGATATTTAACATACTTTTTTTTTAAAAAAATCTTGGTGTTCCTTTTGCACTTAACTACATTATTTTTTAATTTATCAACCATAAATTTTAAGACTTCTTTATCCTTGCTGAAAATTATATGTGAGCCGCCAAAATCAAATGTAAATCCATCTTTGTAGATACTTCTACAAAGACCACCGCATTCTTTATTTTTCTCTAAGATTGTAAAATTTTTTTTTAGAAAATTAGCTAAAGTAAGTCCTGTTAAACCCCCTCCCAAAATTGCTGTTTTCATATTATCTACCTAATAAGTCTTTTATAGTTTTTTTAATGCTTTCTTTACTATTGTATTTAGGAATCCAACCTATTTTTTTCAATTTTGTTATATCAAGTAGCATTTTTGGGACATCTCCTTTCCATCCTCTCGAACCACCAGTATACCTAATCTTTACCTTAATTTTCATTATGTCCATCAATATCTCAGCAATTTCTTTGACGCTGATATAATCATCAGAGCCTATATTAAATATATTGACTTTATTCTTTTTTTCTTTCATCCCATATAACATTCCATTTATACAATCAGTAATATATGTATATGATTTTATTTGAGTGCCGTCCCCTAATATTTCAAGTTCATTTGGATTATCATTCAATTTTTTTATAAAATCGATTAAAACCCCCCTAGTTTCCTTTGAACCTATTATATTTGCAAATCTGTATATCCATGCATTTAAATCAAAAATATATGAGTAA
>CAYXTQ010000035.1:7910-8517 GCA_964467845.1 uncultured Methanosarcinales archaeon
CTTCTGGAGTAGGTATTTTTTTTGCCTCGCCATAAACTGTTGATGTAGACGTAAAAATAATATTTTTTATGTTATTTATCCTCATTGCTTCAAGTACATTATATGTTACAATAACATTTTCATTAAAATGTAGCTTTGAATCTTTAGCTCCTTCTCTAACATCACCATTCGCAGCTAAATGATAAACATAATCTGCATCTTTTATATTCTTCAAGCAAAAATCAAAATTTTTAAGGTCTCCTTTTATTAATCTAACATTGTTATTAACAAATTCTTCCTTACCTGTAGAAAGATTATCTAATACAATAATTTCTTCATTTCTTTTTATTAATGCATCTACCAAATGACTTCCTATAAAACCAGCACCACCAGTTACAATTGATTTTGTCATTTTTTTCTAAAACTCTCCAATGTTTCAAATGAGCCTATATCAAACCACTTTTCGCTAAACACAAACCCATATATGTTTTTCCTTTTACACAACCATTTAATTAAAAAACCCATTGCATCTGGATTATTTCCCCTATCCAAGTATTCAAATATTAAATTTAATTTATTTCGTGGAAAAATATAACAAGCAGTACTCACTAAAGTAGATTTAGTCTCT
>CAYXTQ010000036.1:0-8473 GCA_964467845.1 uncultured Methanosarcinales archaeon
TTGATTATTCTTTATTATTGAATTCCTTTTATTGATTTTTTTTTTTTTTTGTATTGAATGATAATTATTGATTTAAAACTAAAACTTTATATATTTTTGTATTATTAAATTAATATAATGAAAAAAATTATTTTTATTTTTACTGTAATAATTTTAATTACCGGTTGCAGTAAGCAAATAGAAAAAAAAGAAAAAATAAAATCTGAGTTAATAGAAATAAAACTTCCAGAGCCAATATATGACAGTACTACTTCAATAGAACAAGCTATTCTAAACAGAAGGTCTATTAGATCTTATTCTAATGAACCTTTAAGTCTTAAACAAATCTCTCAATTATTATGGGCTGCTCAAGGTATTACTAGTAAAGATGGAAAAAGAGCAGCTCCTTCTGCTGGAGCACTTTATCCTTTAGAGCTTTATTTAGTCACAGGAAATTTTATTGACTTAGAAACAGGTCTCTACCATTATGTTCCAGAAAAACACTCATTAGAAAAAATAAATAATGATGATTTAAGAAAACAACTATCTAATGCAGCTTTAAATCAAATTTGGATTAGTGACGCATCTGCTTTAATAATTTTTACAGCTAACTACAAAAAAACTGCACAAAGATATGGTGACCAAGCAGAAAAATATGTTCATATGGAAATAGGCCATGCAGCTGAAAATGTTTATTTGCAAGCTGTAAGTTTAAATGTTGGCACAGTAGTTATTGGAGCTTTTAACGAAAATAAAGTTAAATCTATTCTAGATTTACCAGAAGAACTAACTCCATTGTATATAATGCCTATAGGCAATATTGAATAATTTTTTTATTTTTATTTTTTTTTTAATATTGATTTTAAAATTTTTATTTTAAAATATATTTTGCAGCATCTTCTATATTTCCAACCTCTATGATTGGTATTCCAACCTCCTTGCTAATGTCTACAGTAATTGGTTCATAATTAACTCTGCAGAAAGTAAATCCTCCATTTGTATTGCAATCCCTGTTTTGTTTATAAGTTATTCCTGTTGCCTGATTTAAAGGAACTAAAAACAGCAATAAGCCTTTTTCTTTTGCTGCCTTTGCTTTTTCATAAACTCCTCCGATAGGGCCTATTTCACCATCCTCATTTATAGTGCCTGTCATTATTACTCCTTCTTTTAAACCCTTGTCTTCTAAGGCAGCAACTGTTCCTAGAGTCATAGCGCCTCCTGCACTCATTCCACTAACCAAAGGAGAATTTGCTTTAATGCTATAAATTATGTCTAACTTGTCTATTGCCTTCATAGTATAATCAGAAGCAGCCTGTGCAGCAACCCTTGCGCTATATTGTGTGTCATAACCAGCTAAAACATCATTAATATTAACTAATATTAAACCAGAACCTTTTCTTACAGTTACTGTAAGATTTCCAATAACACCCTTACCTTGGCTGTCAACTGCTGCTAAATTCATATCAACTTTTTTTTCTTCTAACTTTGGCTCAACCTTTATTGTTCTGTTTATATACATTATTTCCTTTTCCTTTACTATTTGCTTAGGAGCAAGTTGTATTCCGATAAGAACTCCAGTAAATAATGTAATAAAAACTATTACTAACAACAAGGCTATAAAACCTATCTCGTTCTTTTTCTTAATTTTATCACCCTCCATTTTTTATTTTTGCTCTAATTACTAGGTAATATTTATATTTTATGGGTTTTAGAATCAAAATAACTAAAGACCTTTCTTTGCTGCAATTTCTTCGTCATTTGCTATTTTTCCAGCCTGTTTTAGTAATTCCTTCCTCTTTTTATTATCTTTTGTATTTTTTAATTGCTGGACTATTTGCTCTTCTGTTCTTGCATCTCTCCCTAATCTATTCTGTGTTTGCCTTTTTAATAGCTCATCTCTAGAACTAACCTGTTGTTTATTTTTTTTTTTTCCAGCAAGAAATCTAAGAATTCTACTAAATATAAAAAGAAGAATAACTATAACTATAACCCATTGTAGTGTTTCATTCATACAACCCATTAAAAACTTCACATATTTAAATTTTTACTTTCCCACTGGCCAACCACGCGTAAGGTATTTAAATAAAGAATTTATTAAGTTAATTATGCAAAAAACAGGTATTGCACATTTGCCTTTACATGGAGGTAAAGCTCCAAGATGGCTTTTTTCCAGAATGGTCAAATTAGCCTCTGCTATAACAGATGTTCTTGTTTTAGAGTATAACCAAGAAGAATTCTTAAGAAGAATAGCAGATCCCTTCTGGTTCCAGGCTTTAAGCTGTGTTTTAGGTTATGATTGGCACAGTTCTGGAACAACCACTGTAACATGTGGTGCCTTGAAAGAAGCACTAAATAAAGCAAACTTAGGAATTAAAATAGCAGGTGGCAAAGGAGCAACTTCCAGAAAAACACCATCAGAAATTGAAAACACTAATCTTTCTTTATCCACAAATAAAATTGAAAGACTAAAATACAGCTCTAAAATGTCTGCAAAAGTTGACAATAGCTGCATACAAGATAATTATAAATTATATCATCATTGCTTTATATTTACTGAAAAGGGTTCTTGGGCTGTTATCCAGCAGGGCATGAACTCTATTAACAATTATGCCAGAAGATATCACTGGCTTTCTGACAATATTGTTTCATTCGTAGTTGAGCCTCATGAAGCAATTTGCTGTGATAAAAAACAAAAAATAGTTTTGGATATGACTTCCAAGAAAAGTGAAGAAGCAAGAAAAACAAGCTTAGATTTAGTTAAAGATAATCCTTCACATTTAGATAAATACTTTAAACCATTTCAAAAAACAATTAATGATTTCTCAAATAAATCTGCTATAGAATTAAACATGCCTTCAGGACATTTAATAAAAAATATGGAAAAAATCAATATTGAGACTTTAAAAAAGGCATATGAATTACAGCCTCAAAACTATGAGGAATTGGTAGCTATAAAAGGCGTTGGCCCAAAAACAATCAGAAGCTTGGCTTTAATCTCTGATTTAGTTTACTGCAAAAAAGCTTCATGGAAAGATCCTGTAAAATACAGCTTTGCCCATGGTGGTAAAGATGGTATACCTTACCCTGTAAACAAGAAAATATATGATTCCTCTACTGAACTATTAAAGAATGCTATAAAACAAGCAAAATTGGGAGAAAAAGAAAAACTTTATGCTATTAAAAGATTACACCAGTTTTACAAATAAATTTAAATACTAGTTTAATTTTAAAGCTTTATTGGGGGTGATAATTTGGCAGAAGAAGAAGATTTAGGAAAAGAAATCGGTAAAATAACCCACTATTATACAAAAATAGGTGTTGCTGTTATTGAGCTAACTGACACTTTAAAAGTAGGTGGTACTATTAGAATAAAAGGAGCTACAAGTGACTTTACACAAACAGTTGATTCAATGCAAATAGAACACAAAAACGTTAAAGAAGCAAAAAAAGGCCAAAGCATAGGTTTAAAGGTAGAAGAACACGCTAGAGCAGGAGATACTGTATACAGAGTAGAGTAATTGTTTTTTTTTTTTTTTATTTTTATTTATTATTGAATTTTTTATATTGATTTCTATTTAAAAAACCAAAAAAATTTAAATCCTACTAAATAAACTATTCTTATATGGCTTCAGACAAAGAGATAAAAAAGGAATTTAAGGTTAAAGCTAGTAAACAACCTGATAAATATTATGCTACAAATGTGTTAAAAAAAGAAGGTTTTACTAGGAAGAAATGTCCTAACTGTGGAACTTATTTCTGGAATACAACTGAGAGTAATTTATGTGGTGATCCTGCTTGTTCTGGTGGATTTAGGTTTTTTGACAGAACACCAGCAAAAAAAAAAATGGACTATATAGAAACTTGGGAGTTATTTTCAAAATTATTCAAAAAATGGGGCTACACCCCAATAAAACGTTATCCAGTTACAGCACGTTGGAGAGATGATACTGATTTTGTTCAAGCTTCTATTTATGATTTCCAACCTTATGTTGTTTCAGGAGAGGTTAAACCACCAGCAAACCCATTAGTTGTCCCACAGTTCTGTTTAAGATTCAATGACATAGATAATGTTGGCATTACTGGTGCACACTATACTGGATTTGTAATGATAGGCCAACACGCTTTTAATACAGAAAAAGATTGGAAACAAGAAAAATACTTTACAGATATTCATAACTGGTTAATAAAAGGCCTTGGTTTAAAAAATGAAGACATTACTTACCATGAGGATGCTTGGGTAGGTGGTGGAAATTTTGGACCTTGTATGGAATACTTCTCTAGGGGCTTAGAACTTGGCAACCAAGTTTATATGCTATATGAAAAAACTCCTGAAGGTTATAAAGAGCTAAACTTAAAAGTTTTAGACATGGGTATGGGCCATGAACGCAATACTTGGTTTACAAATGCTACCTCAACGAGCTATGATTGCGTAATGCCAACTGTAATGAAAAAACTTTATTCTATTACAAATATAGAAATTGACCATGAACTTATGAAAAAATTTTTACCATATTCATCTTATCTTAATGTTGATGAAGTTGATAATATAGATAAAGTTTGGAGTTTTGTTTCAAAAAAAATTAACATAAACGTAAAAGAATTAAAACAAAAAATTTCACAGATTGCTGCCCTTTACTCAATAGCAGAACATTCAAGGGCCTTATTAGTTGCTTTATCAGATGGTGCTTTACCTAGTAATGTGGGTGGCGGTTATAACTTAAGAATCATTTTAAGAAGAGCACTTTCTTTTATTAATGAATATAAATGGAATATTAATCTTGCAGAATTATGCAAATTACATGCTTCTTATTTAAAACCATTATTCCCAGAATTATCAAATAACTTGGATGAGGTTGAAAAAATAATTGAAGTAGAAAAAATAAAATTTAAAGCAACAAGTGAAAAATCCAGACAGATTACTGCAAATTTGGTAAAGGCTGATATAGACAATAAAAAATTATTACAGTTATATGATAGTCAGGGCATTGCTCCTGAAATAATAAGGGAGGAAGCTCTAAAATTAGGCAGAAGAATAGAGATTCCAGAAAATTTTTATGCAAAGGTTGCTGAATTACACGAAAAAAAAAGTCAAGAACACGCTACTGAAAAACAAATAAAATTATCTTTAGTTAATATTCCTGATACAGAATCTTTATATTTTGATGATTATCTTAAACTGGAAAATGAGGCTAAGGTTCTGAAGATAATAGACAAATATGTAATATTGGATAAAACAGTAGCTTATCCAACTTCTGGTGGTCAATTAAATGATATTGGCTTTATTAACAACCAAAAAATTGTTGATGTTTTTAAGCAAGGCTCTGTTATTGTCCATGTTTTAGAGCAGAAACCTAAATTTAAAGAAGGCGATAAAGTAATAGTTAAACTAGACAAAAACAGAAGAGTGCAATTAGCCCAGCATCATACTGCTACTCATATAATAAACTCTGCTGCAAGAAAGATTCTTGGAAAACATATTTATCAGGCTGGTGCTAAGAAAACAACAGAAAAAGCACATTTGGATGTTACTCATTATGAAAGCATTTCTGACAAAGAATTAAAGGAAATAGAGAAAGAAGCTAATAAAATAGTTAAATCTAATGTTAAGGTAAATAAATTCTTTTTATCAAGATCAGAAGCAGAAAAAAAATATGGAATGTCTATTTACCAAGGAGGAGCTGTCCCAGGAAAAAATATAAGGATTGTTGATATAGAAGGAACTGATATTGAAGCTTGCGGAGGAACTCACTTGAATAGTACTTCAGAAGTTGGAGAAATAAAAATAATTAACTCAACTAAGATTCAGGATGGTGTTGTGAGGATTACATTCACAGCAGGAAAGGCAAGAAAAAAAGAAGAGGAAAAAGAAAGCTCTGTTTTAGAGGAGGTTTCAAAATTATTAAATGTAAAACAAGATCAGATTCCAGCTAGAGCCCAAGAACTGTTTGACAAATGGAAAAAAGCAAGAAAAGCTGTAAGCAAAAATATTAAAATTGACATTAAAGAGTTAGAGTTAACTTCTAATGAAAGTTTTAAAGGCGATATTTTATCAAAAACATCAGAAATATTAAGAACACAGCCACAATTTATAGCAAACACTATAAAGAGGTTTTTAAGGGAGTTAGAAGAGTTTAAGAAAAAGTTAAGGTAATTTTATCTCCCAATTAATTCCTTTATCTCCTTAATCTTCCTTTTAGTAGCTTTCTCTCCTTCCTTGATAAACTTTTCATATTCATAAAATTTCAAATAATTAAAACTGCCATCAACATTTGGCTTAATTACTACTGTGTCTTTTCTCTTTTTTATATCATTAAATATTCTATTATTTTTTATATCAAAAGAATAAACTAAAGTCTTGATTATATTAAGCTTTTTAATCTTTATTTTTTTTTCTTCTGTCATTACATCAACATATATAACCTTATCTACCTTCTTCCTTATTATATCAACAGGATTACAATAAGATATATCTCCATCAACTAACCATTTATTATTAATCTTTTTTGGAGGTAATAAGCCAGGAACAGCTATACTACCCATTATAGCATCTATTAATTTTCCTTCTGTAATTACATATTCCTCTCCTGCTGCAAGATCTGTAGTTATTATACCCAAAGGTATTTTTAAATCATCAAAAGTCTTATTTCCAAACTTAGATTTTAAAAATTTCTTTATTTTTTTTCCACCAATTAAGCTTTTTATAGGCCTTCTTATATCAGCCAGAGCAAATACATCTCTTCTGCTAAATTTTATATTTTCTTCAATACCATCTGTACTTCCATGCAAGGCATAATAAGCGCCTATTACAGCACCCATACTAATCCCCATAATATAATCTGGCTTAATATTATGTTTTTCAAGAACTTTAATTATCCCAATATGTGCTAGTCCTCTAGCAGCTCCTGCTCCCAATACCAATCCTAGTTTCATTTTAATCATTATTTAATTAACCATTATGTGTTATAATACAATCACAACTATTTGTGCACTTATTCCAGTTTTTTATTATTTTTATTTTATTTTTAATTCATTGATTATTGAAAATTTAAAAAAAAAACAATTCTTCAACTTCGTGCTTAAGACAAACTTTGTTTGCCTTATCGTGTTTGTGTACCTAATGAATTTTTTTTTTTGGTTTTTGATAATGATTTTTTATATTGATTATTTAAAATTATCTAAACAATTTCTCCAAAACATCCATTGTAAACAACATTATTGCATAAGCCTGTGACTTATTAGGATAAAAAGCTTCTTTCTTCTTATGAACTGATTGCACCCTTATTTGGTTTATCAAATGTATCTGCTGTGGAACACCCGGATCAAATTTAATGTTTTTCTCAGATAATTTTGCTATTAAAGTTCCTAGGCCTATTCCAGGATTTTTCTCTAAAATATCCTGCTTTGTTATCTCATAATATTTCCTGTGTAAAGCAGTTTCAAGTAACCTTCCACATAAAATTACAGTGCTTCTATAGCAACCTGCATTATAGCATTTTTTTAATTCCTTTAAATCAGCATTAACATCTGCTCTAATATCTAATGGTATATACTTTAAATCAATACCTAAATCCGCTTTAACATCCTTGAATTCTTCAATTTTTTTTTTTATGTTTTCAATGATTTCTAATGTTTTTTTTAAATTATCTTGATTATAATTTTTTTCCAATTCTCTAAAATCTTTTATTAATTCTAAATAGATATCTTCGTTACTTTTATCTTCTTTAATTAAATAACTTAGACTCCATAAACAATCCTTTAATTCTTCAAAAGCACTTTTAGAAGATTTTATAGAATACTCTAATTTCTTCTCAGTAAAATCAAATATTTTTCTTTCTTTTTTTTCCTTTATTTTTAACTTGTTGCTTTCTATACTTTTAATTAAATGTTCAAACCTTTCCAAATTAATTTTAAAATCTTTTAAGGTCATTTTTTTTTTTTTTTTAATCAATATTTTTAATTTATCATTAAAAGTTTTATACCAACCATCACAACTATTTGTGCACTTGTTCCAGTTTGTTTTTTTTTAAAATTATTTATTATATAAAATTTAAAAAAAAAAAAATAATTCTTCAACTTCGTACTTAAGACGAACTATGTTTGCCTTATCGTGTTTGTGAACCTATTGGTTTTTTTTATTATTGATTTATTTTATATTGACTTTTTTTTTTTTCTCTCTCTTTTTAATGTTTTTTATTTGTTGCTAAAACTAAAACTTTATATAACTTTATTAATTTTACTATAGTATGCCTGAATTAATGCCTAATTACAAGGAAATAGAATTTAAAGATGAATTTATCAAAAGATACTCTAAATTAACCGCTTTTGAACTTTTTAAAAAATACTCTTTAAGTTTTCCTAGAAAATCAATAAGAGTTAACACATTAAAAACAACAGTAAAAGAATTAAAATTAAGATTAGAAAAAAATTGGAAACTAGAGCAAATACCGTGGTGTAAAGAAGGTTTCTGGGTAAAACACAAAGAAGGAAGATTGGA
>CAYXTQ010000037.1:0-8393 GCA_964467845.1 uncultured Methanosarcinales archaeon
ATTGATATAAAAGGTAATGATAAATTAAAAAATTATTTAAAAAAAAAAAAAAAAAAATAAAACTGGAACAAGTGCACAAATAATTGTGATTGTGATATAACAACTAATGGTTAATCAAATAATGGTTTAAAAAAAAATAATAATAATAATAAAATGCCAACAAATGTAACTGCTGAGTATGTGGCTGCTGAACTGGAATATACCAAAGCAAGCACTATTGCTGAAAAAATAAAAGCCTTAGAAAAAATGCTTTCTACTTGCCCTACCCATAAGGGTTGTGAAAAATTAAGGCAGGAGATAAAGACAAAATTAGCAAAGTTCAGGGAGAAATTAGAAAAACAAGAAAAAAAAAAAGCTAAGGGATATAGCATAAGCATAAAAAAAGAAGGTGCTGCAACTATTTGTTTAGTTGGGTTTACTAATTCTGGAAAAAGTTTATTATTGAATAAATTGACTAATAAAAAAGCAGAGGTAAAGCCTTATGAGTTTACAACTACAATGCCTGAAGTCGGGATAATGAAATATAAAGGATTAAAACTACAGATTATAGAATTGCCTGCTATAACACAAGGTTATGCTGAAAAAGGCAATGGACCAAGTTTTTTTTCAATAATAAGGAATAGCGACCTTGTGGTCATAGTTACTGACACAAGTGATTTGAAATTATTATTTGAGGAGTTTGACAATGCTTATATTAAGTTAAATGAGAAAATATATGAAGATATGGAGGACAGTTGGGTAGGAATGAAAGGCCTTATTGTTTTGAATAAGATAGATGAAATAAATGTTGAAAAGGTGTATCAGGGATTATGCAATTATTATAATTTTGATATTGTAAAAGTCAGTGCTCTAAAAGAGAAGAATTTAGAAAAATTAAAGGATGAATTATGGGAACACCTAGGTAAAATTAAGGTATATACCAAAGAACCTGGTAAAAAGGCAAAAATTGATGAGCCTGTTTGTCTTGAAAAAAAATCTACAATAGAAAATATGGCTGCTTATATCCACAAAGATTTTGTTAAGAAGTTCAGGTTTGCGAGAGTATGGGGCAAAAGTGCAAAGTTTGATGGACAGATGTGTGGATTAAATCATAAATTAGAAGATGATGATATAGTTGAGATACATACAAAATAAAAAAAAAAAAAAATCATAACAAACTCTTCAAATACTCTTTTATATACTTAAAACCAGCCCGCTTTGCCAATTTTTCTATTGCTTTTTGGAAATAAGAACCATATTGTGCTGCTTTTTTTTTTCTCCAGCAGAATTCTTTACTCAAGCCAATATCTTGTGCAACCTCTCTTAATATTATTTTTTTATCGCTTTCATTTATCTTATACATTGGGTGAATGTTCATAGCAGCGACAATAACTTCCCTGTCTAAAAAAGGTAAAAGTAAAGTAAGATTATTTGCTTTTGAGATTAAATAATCTCTTTTTAAGTCTCTAGACCACATATCTGATAAACCAGACCAGCATTCCAGATGAATGTTTTTCCAAGATCCTTGAAATGCTGACCAATGACGCTCGTAGCCTGCAAAGATTTCTTCAGAGCCCAAGCCTGAGAATAAGGATTTAATGTTATCCTGATTTGCTAGTTCAAAAGAAGCATACATTACACAACCAACACTAATTTTAACTGTGTCGGGTTCTTTTATAATTGAGGCTACTTTTTTTAATATAGATTCAAATTCTTCTAAAGTAAAGGTTTTTGTTCTTAATCTAAAGTTAAGTTTATCTGCAATTTCTTTTGCATACTTTAGGTCAGGAGCATTTTCTAAACCAACAGAATAACAGATGAAGTTTTTATTTAGTTGTTTGCAGATAAACGCTATCAAGGTTGAGTCTATGCCGCCTGAGAACAAAACTCCAAAGTTATCAGTAATGCGTTTTTTTACTGCATTTATTAGGCTATTTGTTAAATTTCTTTTTGCCCTTTCCTTATTTGTTTCAAGGTCTTCGAAGTTATTTTGCAAGGATAAAATATAGGATTTCCATTTAGATTGGTCTACAAGGTTGCCTTTTATTGTGATTCCTGCTAGTTCTGTCATATTATATTTTTGAAATACTAATTATTTATATAGTTATTGGTATAAACTATTAAATATTAGATAATAATTTTTTTTAAAAAAAAAAAAAAAAAACTTGTGGGTGATGTTTATGGCAAAGGAAAAGGCAAGCAAAGATGAGCAAATAGGTTTTCATAAAGGTGCTTTATCAACATTGGCAAAGGAAAGGGAAGAGATGCTGAAGATATTGCAGATAGTTGAGCAATTAATGCAGATGCATATAAAGGGATTAAAGGATTTGGGAGTTGATTTAGAGAAGGCTGCAAAAGAGGCTGCAAAGCAAGGCAAAGGGGAAAAAAAAAAAGGAAAGCCTATTGAAGATTTATTAAGATAATTTTAATTCTTTTTTAATCATTAATCAAAAAATCAATATCAAAACTCCATTAACAAAAAAAAAAAAACAATAAGGTGCACAAACACAGTAGGCAAACATAGTTTGTCTTAATGATGAAATTGCACTAATATATTTTTTTTTTTTTTAATTTTAATTCAATGAAAAATTTATTGATAAAATAATAAAATGAGATATTGTTTTAGTGCTTATGGGCATGAAAATATTTTAGGAACTCATAAGACTACTATAGAGTTTACTAAAGATAAGGAATTGAGTTTAAAGGGAAACTGTATTATTGGGGTAAAAGCTGATTTTAATTTAAATCAATTAAAAAAATTCATTAAGGATATCAATGAAAAGGGATCATTAGGAAAAAAATCAAAAAAAATAATAATAAAAATTAAATCAGCTAATTTGCAAGAAGAAGTTACTGCTGAAGTCAATCCTCGGTTTAACGATGATAAAGATATGGTTATAAGGAAAAGTAACTTTATATGTAAAAGGACTTTTGCTATTAAGGCAAATAAGGGTGCATTTGAGTTAAGCAGGAGTTTTATTAATAATCTAAAAAAAAAAAATATTAAAATAATTGTAGAAATAAATTAGTTTATAATGGTACAAGCAGTTCGCTTAATAATTTCAGGAAGGGTGCAAGGAGTTTTTTTTAGAGCATATACCAAGGAAGTAGCTGATAGTTTAGGGTTAAAAGGTTTTGTAAGGAATTTAAAGGATGGCAGTGTAGAAGTGATTGCTGTTGGTGACGAAGACAGAATAAAAAAGTTTATTGCATGGTGTAAAAAAGGTCCTAGAAATGCTAAAGTAGAGGATGTAAAAATAAAGTATACAGAAATTAAGGAAGATTTTAAAGAATTTGAGATAAGATATTAGAAGTCTGTTAATTTTTTTGTAGAACTGCCAAAATCGATTATAGAGGTATTACCTAATTTACCGCCCTCGGTTTTACTTACTGTGATAAATTTATCTTCTTCTAATTTGCTTATTTTTCTCTGGAAGGTTCTGTAAGCTGATTCACCACCTGCTTCTTTGTATATCTGATGTAATCCTCCAATTTTTTTTCCGGAATTGTTTTTAATAAGTTTCAGTATAAATCTCATGTCACTGTCTAAATCAGTATCATTTTTAACACTGAACTCATCTAACTTATTTAATGCTTCTTTTGCATATTCTAGTTTTATTTTTCTGCTGCTTTTATCTTCAGCAATTAAACCAGATTCTTTCATTAAATGAAGACCACATCTTATATCCTTTAACTCGTAAGTTTTATTTGCTATAAGGTTAAAGGCATCATCTTCAAAGACATTGGAAAAAAAGGCGTACTCTAAACGCTGTCTTAAAATTTCTTTAGTTTCTTTTTCAGTATATGGCTTAAATTCTAGTAATTCTGGTGTTAGCCTAGATCTTATTCTTTGTTCTAGGGTAAGTAGCCATTCCTTATAGTTAGTTATTAAGATTATGGTTTTTCTATAAATATCTTCTAAAATACCATAGATAAAATCAAAGTCTTCCATTTTGTCTATTTCATCAAATACAAAAACACTTTGTTTTTTGTTTAGATATTCTTTGATAATTTTGAAGAGCTCCTCAGTTTTTTTATTTTGAGTAAATTTATAATTAATTATATCACAAATTTCAAGGACAATTTTATAACTTGTATTTTTTTGCCAACAATTAATATACAAAGTGGTGATTTCATCTGTTTGTTCTTCAAGTTCCTGTAAAACATGTTTACATGCAACTGTTTTACCTACACCAGGCATTCCATAAATAAAAATATTCTTACCATTTCTTTGCTGAAACAAAGGCTTAATGCAAGAAGCAATTATTCTTTGATGCTGTTCACGAAATGGCACTAGTTTTGGCTGAAAGTCAAAGTTTAAAGCTATATCATTCTTAAACAAGGATTCCTCGCCATGCAACATATCCTTAAATAAGTCCCCCATATTAGGTATAGAATAAATTGGGGTTTAAATATTTTGTTCTTTATCTCCTTCTATGAAATAAAGCGTGTCCACATCTTGAGCAGAAATTATCAAGGTTTCTTACTAAGTTACCGCATCTATGGCAGTATTTTGTAAACGTAGACTGTTCTTTATGGCTTATTTTATGATAAGGTGATGCTGCTTTTGGTTTTTCCTTTTTCTTTGAAATACCGGTTATAAATAGTTTTATTATTCCAATTAGGCCAAGAAAAAAACCTATATAAATAAAAAATTTTAATGATTTATTGTTAGAAAAATAAGAAACTAATCCTACAAATAATCCAATTAAAATATAAGCTATGCCTGGAATTTTAGCCATTTTTTCCTGTCAAAAACCACCCATCATAGATGGGTGGAATGATTTAATGTGTAAATAAACATTGAGTGGTTTTTGAGCATGATCAGAAATTTTTCAAAATTTCTGACATATAACTTTTTTTTTGTTCATATAGGGCTGTAAAACAGTAGGAACTTTAATACTGCCATCTTTTTGCTGGTAGTTTTCAATTATTGCTCTTATTGTTCTTCCAGTTGCAATTGCTGTGCTGTTTAAAGTGTGAACATATTCTTTTTTATCACCTTTTCTGTATTTAATCCCTAATCTCACAGCTTGGTAGCTTGTACAGTTAGAGCAGCTTACTACCTCCTTGTATGCTTTCTCACGTGGCATGTATACTTCTAGGTCATATTTTTTTGCTGCAACTGTTCCAATATCGCCTGTGCAAACATTCATAATTCTATAAGGCAGTTTTAATTTTTTATAGAT
Organism: uncultured Methanosarcinales archaeon; assembly: GCA_964467845.1. Lineage (GTDB taxonomy): Archaea > Nanobdellota > Nanobdellia > Woesearchaeales > CAYXTQ01 > CAYXTQ01. The sequence continues at coordinate 5,169 of CAYXTQ010000037.1, forward strand.
TTCTTCAGCATTTTTAATGAGTTCTTCATGCAATTTCCAGCTTTGCTCTGGTTTGCAGAAGATAAATTGCTCAACTTTATTGAATTGGTGAACTCTAAACAAACCTTTTTCATCAACACCATGACTTCCAATTTCTTTTCTAAAACAAGTGCTGACTCCAACAAACTTTAAGGGTAAATTTTTTTCATCTAATATTTTATTCATCATGAAAGCAGCAATGCTGTGTTCAGAAGTAGCAATAAGGTAAAGGTCTTCATTCTCTATCTTGTACATCATTGTTTCAAAGTCTGCCAAATCAGTTACTCCTTCGTATGGTTTTCTTCGTAACATCAAAGGCACTTCAACTAACTTGTATTTTTTTTTTAGTAAAAAATCTATTGCAAATCTTTGCAATGCAAGTTCCATCAGGGCCAAATCTCCAAATAAATAGTTAAATCCTTTACCGCTGACTTTAGAGGCTGTATCAAAATCTCCCAAGCCAGAGGTTTGCATTAGGTCGCCATGTGCTGCTAATTCAAATTTAAATTTTGGAATTGTGCCATATTTTCTTACAACTTTGTTATCTTTATCATCTTTTCCAACTGGAACAGATTTATGCAATATATTAGGTAACCTTAACAAGTAAAAGTTAATCTGTTTTCTTAATTTCAACAAGATTTCTTCTTTATTTTGGAGAACAGCAGGCAACTCCCTAGCTTCATCTACTTTTTCAGAAATATCTTTTCCTTTTTTCTTTAACTGATTTATTTCTTCGGCTATGATATTTTTTTTGTGCCTTAGTTTTTCAACTTCTTGCAATAAATCCCTGTATTCTTTATCTTTTTTTAGCAAATCCTCCAACCAACGTAATTTTTCATTATCGCCTCTTTTAATAAGATTTTTTTTTACAATGTCAGGATTTTCTCGTATAAATTTTATTTCTAGCATATAAGATAAAGGCTTAAACTAAATATATAAAAGTTTTGGTTTTTTTATTTTGTATAGTCATATAAAACCAGTATAAAAAGTACAAAAAAAAAAATAAGAAGAATAAAAACCTAAACTATTAACCTTACCCTTTCACCCATTCTTAAAGCATTATCTATTATCTTTCCGATCTTATTGTTTTTGCTTATCTTTATTGTTCCTGCTTTTCCAACCTTTACAGTTAAAAGATAATCATCCTCTACGTAAATAGAAATGTCTTTGTATTGGTATCTTGTATCCAAATAAAATATTATGTTGTTGTTTTTTATTTTGCTGTCAAATTGTATTTCTTCATTCTTCATTTTATCTGCTTTTAACTCTTCAACATCAATACTTATCCCTAGTTCTTTTTCAATCCTTTCTATGTTTGTTCCCTGCTTGCCAATTATTCTACTAATATATCTTTCTGGTACATGGACTCTTGCTTTATTCTCTGATAACATTTCCACTTCTATGTCCTTTGAGAAATGTGCAAATTTGTCCTTTATGTATTTTTCAGCCAATCCGTGGCTAGGGCTTTTTTTTACTGTGATAACAGGTATTACAACAGTTTCTTCTCCATAACTATAAAGCTCATACTCTAATTTTTTTGTTTCAAAGTCATTAACAACTACAACAGGCCTTGCCAAATCTGCTTCTGTCATACCAGAAGGAACTTTTACAGTCATTTTAAGGCTTAGGACTTTTTCAACATTACCGTTTTTTATGAAAATAACAGTATCAATTACTTGTGGAATTACACCAAGTTCAATCCTGCCAATAAATCTTTGAATAGCATCTATTGGGGTAGTGGCATGGACAACTCCTGCTAAACCAATGCCTGCTAACCTTAAATCAGCAAATAATCTGAAATCATCTGTGTTGCGCATTTCATCAAATATTGTGTTATCTGGTCTAGAAAGCAATAATACATCATGTATTTCCTGGGCATCTCCGTGGCTTATTGCATACTGAGTTATAGTATCAGGCAAAATTAAATCACGAGGAGCCTCAACTGTTTTTACAATTCTACCTTTAGAAGCATAATATTCTGCCAATGCTTGGGCAAATGTTGATTTTCCATGACCAGGGGCACCTGCTATCAAAATACCTTCTGCCTGCTCTGCAATCCTTTTTCTTAAATTTTCGCTCATTTTATACTCATCCAGATTCATTTTTCTAACAGGCCTTACTGCTGTTATTTCCCATCCATCTGAAAATGGCGGCTTTGTAATAACAATTCTAAAAGTGCCTAATTGGACAATAGTTGAACCAGGACGTTCTATCTCTATAAAACCATCTCTCCTTATGCCTGCTTCCTCAATTATTTCCCTTGAAATATCTTCAATTGTTTCTCTACTTAATGTTTTATCATTTATTGCAACAAATTTCCAGTTTCCTGGAACTCCTTTTTTGGCATAAGGGAAAACATTTTCTCGTAAATGAGCTGACATTGTTTCAGAATCAAAATAATTTTCTAGTTTAATTTTTTTAACTAATTGCTCTAGCCTTTCAAATATTAGTTTCATTCCTTTTGCCTTTGCAATCTTAGCCTGTGTTTTGTCTGCAGTAAATAAGGTGGCATCCTCTTCATATGCTAAATCTCTTATAAGGGCATCTGTTCCACCCAATTTGGCATATTGTATTTCTGTATGAGATGGTCTTTTTCCCATGAAATCAAGTTTAAAACCTAATTCTTCAGACAATGTTTTTATTCTATCTAACTCATCCAATCCAAGAAAACCAAGGGCTTTGTTTAAATTAGTCTGATGCTCAAGTTCTGCTATAACTGCCTCATGGATGATTATAATATCAGGGAGTATTTTTTTCTCCTTAATCCTTTTAGAAACCAATCCTTCAATTATTACAGATGTGTCTGGAACAAGTTTTTCAATTTTTGTAATGTCTTTCTTTGTCATTTTTGATAATTTTTGTTTTTATATTACTATTTAATACTTTCTATAAAAGTTGCTTTGTGTATTAAGTGCCTTATGTGTAAAAAAGTATGTCAATTATAACAATTTATTTAAACTCAAACAAACACTAATTATCAGATATGGAAAAAAAGATTAACAGATTTGTATATTGGACACCGAGAATTTTATCAATAATATTTATATTCTTCTTAGCATTGATGTCATTAGATGTTTTCTCTTCTGAATTAGGCTTTTGGCAGACTGTCGTTGGATTGTTTATGCATAATATTCCAGCACTTATCTTATTGGTAGTTCTATTAATCTCTTGGAAATACGAGATAGTTGGAGGAATTGCTTTTATTCT
>CAYXTQ010000038.1:0-8361 GCA_964467845.1 uncultured Methanosarcinales archaeon
AATAAAAAAATCAAAAAAAAAAAAAAAAAGTTTTTTTTTTTTTTTTTAAAAAATTTTAAAAATATTGAATAAAGTTTGATGATTAATAAATTATTGAATTCAGTGAATTCATTAAAAATAAATAATCACTAAATAAAACTCATTAAAAAATTAATAATAATATAAAAAAAAAAAAAAAAATATAATTAAATTATAAATCAATAAAAAAAAAAAAAAAAAATGCCACACCAATGCGTAAGGTGCAATACATTCTATGATGATGGTGCAACAGAAATCTTAAAAGGGTGTAGTTGTGGTGGTAGACTATTTTTCTATATAAAAAAGGAAAAGTTAGAGCAAGCAAAAAAGATTTCTGAAGAGGTTAAATTAACCCAAACGGAGAAAAAACAGATTGAAAAAGATGTATTTGATTTGGTTGGAGAAGATATTACAAAAGAGGAGCCTGTTGTTTTGGATTTAGAGGCAATAAGGGTGAAAAAACCAGGGCAATATGAATTAGATTTAGTACATTTGTTTAAAGGAGAGCCTTTAGTAGTTAAATTAGAAGAGGGAAAATACGTGATTGATGTTCCAGGAACATTTGAGGCTGTGAAGAAAAAAAAGAAGATAAAATAAAATTATTTACTCGTTACAATCTCTATTACATCACAATTCTTTAAAACATGTTCTTTGCCTACAACTTGTTTTGTTTTTAAATCAATAGCTCTTATAAAATTATTTCCAATATCAGTGTGTACTTTAAATGCAAACTGCAAAGCAGTTGTTCCTTGAGGCACTAAAAAGCAATCAGGTAATTTATTTTTGTCCTTATCTTCCAAATGGCTATTAGCGACTGGATAAATTGCCATATACTTTAATAATTCAAAAACAGATTTGTCCAAAACTTCTTGTACTCCAGTAGAGCTGTATTTATCTAAAACATTTTTTTTTATAAAATCTAAAGCTTTTTTTTGTTTTTCATTTAACTTTGATTCATCTTTAATTGTAAATTTTTTTCCTCCAGGAACATAATCAATAATGTTATGCTTTGCAGCTTCTCTTAAAGCAAGTTCACTTTCTGCGCTGCATGGTATAAATATTCTATCTGGAAACTCTTTCTTTAATCTTGCAAAATTATCTGCTGCTCTTGGAACGTCTATTTTATTGCAAGCAATTATCATTGGCTTTGTTTTTTTTCTAAGTCCTGTTGCTAATACTTTTAACTCTGTTTCACCCCAATTAATAATCTCTGCACTAAAACCTAATTTCTTAAGTATCTCCTGGACTATTCTTTCAGTTACTCCAAGGCCTTCTAAATGCTTAACCAGGGCTTTGCTTACTTCTGACCTTTCTTGGTTAACAGTACGGGCAAATTTTTCCCAGCCTTTTTTTATTAAGCGCAAATACCACATATCAAGCTCAACTTCTAAAAATCTTACATCATTTGCAGGATCATAACTTCCTGGCTGTATTGGTTCACCTTTTTCATTTGTTGAGCCAGCAACATCTACAATATGGATTAAAACATCAGCTTGCCTTAAATCATCTAGAAATTGGTTTCCCATTCCTTTACCTTCATGTGCTCCTGGAACAAGGCCAGCAACATCCAAAACCTGTATAGGAACAAATCTTATGCCATTTAAGCAATAACCGTGCTTTGGCTGGCATTTAACATTAAATTCTTTATCAGCACAATCAACTTTAACAAAACCAACACCGGAATTAGGCTTAATAGTTACGAACGGATAATTAGCTATTTCTACTTCTGCCAAAGTCAGAGCTTTGAAAAATGTAGATTTTCCTACGTTTGCTTTGCCAACACATCCTATAAGCATAATTCCACCTTTTTGACAAATATAATTTGTTTTTATAAAAAACTTTCCATTAAATTATTAGAAAATCAATAATAAAAATTCCAATATTAAAAACCATTAAATAAAAATCAATAAATAAATTTTAAAAAAAAAAAAAATACTAATTACTATACTAGTATACAAAAAAAACGAAAAGTTTATATAGAAAATTAACTTATAGTTGCTACAATGGTTATAAGACATAGATATACTGAAGAAGATTATATGGATGCTGCTACTTTTAGGATTAAATACAAGGATTATTTTCACCTTAAAAATCTGTACATAATGATGCATCAGTGGCTTATAGAAAATATGTATGCTACATTAAATATGGAAGATTTTCCTGAAACTTTTTATCTTCAAAGAGAAACTCAACAGGCTGGCAGGGAAATTTGGTTTTGGTGGAGAATGGAGAAAAATCTTGTGGATAGCAGTTATTACAAATATGTTATGGATGTGGATGTAAAAGTTATTTTATTAAGAGATGTGGAAGTTATACATCAAGGTAAAAAATTCAAAACAAACTGGGGTCAGCCAGAGATTAAGATATGGGCAAGATTAGTTGGAGATGTTGATCATAAATGGAGACATCATTGGCTTTTAAAGCATATAAATGAGGCATTTCATAAAAGGATTTTTAAAAGTGAACTAGACATGCATAAGGTTGAGTTTTACAGAGAAGCATATAGGTTTCAAGAAGCCATTAAGACATATCTAAAATTGAAGACCTACTTACCAGAACCAGAACTACAAAAATGGACTCCTGTTAGAGGTATAGGTGAAACTGTTTAAAAATGGTTCAAAAATATGTATATGAAAAGAGTTTAAAAGAGCCTGTAAATATATTAAAATTTAATGGAATATTTGACTTTGATGGGTTGTATAGAGTGATGCATGATTGGTTAATTGATAGAGGCTACTATTTTGAAGAATCTTTATATAAACACAAGGTTCCAACTCCTGCAGGTGCAGAACAGCATATTAAGTGGGATTGTTGGAGAAATGTTAATGTGTATGTTAGATATTGGATAAATATCTACTTTATATTGAGGGATATGAAAGAGGTAGAAGTAATAAAGGATGGTGAAAAAAAAAAATTGACAAAAGCTAGGTTATTGATAGTTTTTGGAGGTAAAGTTGAATTAGATTTTTCGAAAAGATTTCCGCATAATAGACTTGCGCAACACTTAATGGATTTTTTAATCAGTTATATATGGAAACCAGAAAAAGTAGTTTCGATGTGGTGGGATGAACTTTACTATAGAATTTATAAATTTCAAAGAGTAGTTAAAGAATACCTTGAAATGGAATCTAAAGGAAATGCTTATTATGACATGTGGTGATTAAAATGTCTGAACGAGAAGTTGTAATTGATAAAATGAGGCTAACATATGAAGGATTATTTGATGTTGTTGAATTATATAAGTTAATAGATCGTTTTTTCAAAGAGAAGGGTTATGATAAACGTGAAAGGCATAATTCTGAGAGAATTACTCCTGAAGGAAAATTTATAGAACTAGAACTAGAGCCATGGAAAAAAATAACTGATTATGCTATGAATGTTATTAAATTAAGAATAGTAATGAGTGATGTTACAGAGGTTGTAGTAAAAAAAGATAATGTAAAGGTTAGGTTAAATAAAGGAAAAATAAATATGGTTTTTGATGCTTATATTGAAACTGATTATGAGCATAGGTGGGAAGGCAAACCTTTGTTCTTTTTCCTTAGGACAATATTTGATAAATATGTATTTAGACCTTATACCAGCGGATTTAGGAAGAATGTAATAGATGATTGCAATCACCTTTACAATAAAATAAAAGCATTTCTAAACTTGTACAAGATAGAAACACCTGCACAAACAGCTCCAAGAGCTACAGATCTTACACCAGGACCTTAAATTATGTTTGAAGTTTTAAAAGCAAGCCTTGCAAAGAATTGAAACATTATTTCAATTTCATCTTTTGAGAAGTCTTTATAACTTATAACAGGTTCATAGATTCTTGCATACTTTGAGAAATCCTTCGTTAAAATCTTTAAACCATATTTCTTTGGATTATCAAAAATATCTGTTCCAGGGTATGGTACAAAAATAAAAGGCGTAATTTCATCTAATATTTTTATTTTTTTTTTTAGGTTTTTTGTTTTTGAATAACTTTATTTACTTTTTTTTATTTTATTAAGTATTCTGTTTTAGAGTAACTATATTTACTTCTTTCCAAGTTATCACCAGGATGCCCTATTAACAGAAAAGAGCCTGTAAACTGTTTAGCAGATTTGGCATTTTTTAAGCCAGTTATAACTTCATTAAAAGTAGATTTTTTATTCATCATTTTTTGTACGTAGGGGTGAAAATGTTCTATGCCAAAGTAGACTACAGAAAAACCAGATTTTGATAAAGTAGAAGCTATTTTTTTATCATAAATGTTTATTTTAGTGTAACATTTAAGTTTTATATTATAATTTTGTTTTTTAATTTCATTACATAAATTTTCTGCAAATTTTCTGTTAGCAGTAAAAGTACTGTCCATAAAAAATATTCTTTTACAGCTTTTACTAGTAACTATTATATTGTTTTCCTCAATTATGTGCTTTATTTTTTTAAATCTTACACAATGGCCCCAGAACTTAGGTTCAATACAATAGCTACAATTATAAGGGCAACCTCTACTTGTCATATGGTTGAACTGGAATTTTTCATAAGGTCCTGAACTAACTTCTTTGTCAATATCATCTAAATATTTTTTTAATAAATCTTCATTTAATTTTGGGATTTCTTTAAGAGCATTGCATCTTTTTTTTTTTTTTATTTTTCCACTTTCCTTGAATGTTATTCCTTTGATTTCATTTTTTTTTTTTCCTTCAACTATTTCTAAAAAACTAGTTTCTCCTTCACCTCGTACTACTATATCAACAAAATTATTTTTTCTTAATGTTTCTATATCTGTCCAAGTAACATGTTGACCACCTATAATTGTTTTAATATTAGAATTAATCTCTTTGCTTTTTTTTAATATTTCCAGGGCAATATTTATTTCAGGAGTCAAACATGTTGTTCCAACAATATCAAAATCTTTTGAGTATTTTTTTAGTAGTGAGAGTGTTTTTTCTTTATTGTATATTCCTGGAATTAATTTAACTTCTATATTATTATCTGCTAACATTGAGCCAACTTGGAGCAATCCTAACTCTCTTGACAAATACCTGCTATAATCCCTCTCAAGATTATAGAATTCTCTGTATTCTGTTGGTTGAATAAGTAATACTTTAGTCATAAAATAATATATTGTTTTTGTTAATATTTAAATTTTTGTGAATTCAATAATAAAAAATCAATGTTAATAATTCAATAAAATTAATTAAATTAAAAAAAAAAAAAAAAAATAATAAAAACAAACTGGAACGAGTGCACAAATAGTTGTGAATGCTGTAGTGTACCTAGTAGTTAATTGGATATTGACAATAAAATTATTCAAAAAATTTATAAATAATGCTCTAATTCAAAGCATTATGCCTCCGTAGCATAGTAGCTATTGCGGCTGACTTGTATTTTAATATAGAAATCAGCAGGTCGCGAGTGCAATTCTCGCCGGAGGCTTTTATTTTTATTTCTTAAATAAAAGCAACAAGATTTATATACCAACAAATATTACTTAGTATTATGAAAAGCACGATAAATATTGAATCAGAAAATATCATTTATACTGCTCTATTGGATACAAGTGAAAAAGAGATAGATGAATGGACATCTAGCTTACATGCTACTATTAAAAAACAATTTGATAAGTTAGGTCCTGTAAAGATACTTACTGATCTAACACATATAACTTTTGTTGATAGTTTTAGGATTAGAAATCTAATTTCTGAAATGGAAAAAAAGAATGAACTATACGTACTTAAAAGTGCAGCATTTACTCCTGATCTCAGGATAAGGTGGCTTTCTGTAATAATAGCTAGAATGAGTGGAAGGAAAAATTTTGCAACATTTAAAACAAAGGAAAAAAGCCTGTTATGGCTGCAAATTCCTGATAAAAACCAGATATTGAAAGAGACATTTTATTTGACTTACAACTATTTAAAAGATAATAAAGATGCTGATGAAGTAGATGTATTAAACTATATAAGAAAAGTTAGGAACTATGCTAACAATGGCGGAGAAGTATCAATTGATATTTTTAATATACAACAGGGCACGATTTATGTTACTTTCCACTATTTAAAAGAGAATCCAAATACAAGTAGAGAAGAGGCATTAAGATATATAGAAGAAAACTATTCTGAATTATTGAATAAGTATTATTTATTGGAGAAGTAGAAAGCAATTTTTAAAAACAATAAGATTTATAAATTCTTTATAATATTTATAATTAAAGGGGGTAAAATGGAAGAAATTGATATTAAAAATGAGTATCAAAAATTAGCTAAGAAATATAACTTACCTGATTATGATGAGCTTGATTTAGATTTTGAAATATCAACTATTGAAAAAAAAAAATTTTTATTAAGGGAAATAAGAAGGAAAATATTGGACAAAATAGATGGTATAAAAGAAATTTTAGAAAGTGTTATCCAACCAGATGCAAACTCTTTCTCAAGTATATATGAATCAAGGATATTTGATGATGAAGGAATAAATATGGTTTATACTATATACAAAACTGTAATGATTTTAAACAGAACAGCAACTATTGTAAATCTAAGAGCAGATGAAAAAGAAGAAGCAGAGTACATAAAAAATACTTTTATTGAATGGCAGAAACTCAAACCAAACTTAATAAATTACCTAGAAAAAATAAAAAATGAGTGGCAAAAAGAGACAAGCGTAAAGGAGGATTTGGGTTATTTAGGATGAAACTGATGATAATAGGGCCCCAAGGAAGCGGAAAAGGAACTCAGGCTAAACTAATCTCTAAGAAGTATAATATACCTCATATTCCAACAGGAGACTTATTAAGAGAGGCTGTTAAAAATAAGACAGAATTAGGGTTAAAGATAAAAGACATTCTTGATAATGGTGAGCTTGTTCCTGATGAAATAGTAATTTCCCTAATTAAAAAAAAAATTAAAGATTGTGACAATAGTTTTGTTTTAGACGGTTTTCCTAGAACAATAGAACAAGCAAAAGCTTTAGATAAGATAACTAAACTGGATAAGGTAATAGACATAATAGTTTCAGATAAAGAATCTATAAAAAGGATTTCAGGAAGAAGAAGTTGTCCAAAATGCGGTTCTGTTTTTCATGTAGTTACCAATAAACCTAAGAAAGAAGGAATTTGTGATAATTGCGGTACAGAGTTAATACAAAGGGAAGATGACAAGGAAGGGGTAATAAAAAAAAGATTAAAAATTTATCATGAGGAAACATCTTTGTTAGAAGATTTCTACAGAAATGAAGATATTTTAGAGGAAATTAATGGAGAGCAGCCTATTGAAAAGGTTTTTAAAGATATAGTAAAAGTAATAGAAAGTAATTAATTTGTGAATAAAAATTTTATAACATTAGTGGCGTAACTTCCCTTACCCAAGGTAAATCTTATTTTAATTTTTTTTTTTTTTTCCTTATTCAATTCATCATTACCAACAGATTCTAATTTAAAATTTTTAATATTAGCAAACAAAGCCCTTTCACCTCCTTCAGAAGTTAATTCAGGAATAGACTTTATTATAAAATCATAAAATTTTATTTTTTCATTTTTCATTAATCTGTAAATTATTTTTTTCAAATCTTTATCTTTAATCTCAGTTCCAAAACCAATTATAGGAATCTTTATTTTTTTTTTTTTAATTTTAAATACTCATCTACGGTTTTGTTAAATAAATAACTCTGATAAGAGTGAATATAAATTCTTAAAATCTTTTTATTTAGACTGCGTAAAGCTCCTATGAAATCATTAGGTTTTTTATTTAAATAATCTTTGACTTCAGGAATAAGTTCACAGGCTTTATTAAATTCTTTTTTTATTATATATTTCCCAATAATATGATTATTTTTATTAATCCCAAATCTTTGTTCATCAAAATAGTTTGGAATTTTTTTTATAATATTTTTATATTTTTTTTTTAAACCATCAATTTCTTTATTATCTAAATTTCTTACAGTTATCATAAACTCATTTCCTTTTAAGTCGCCTAAATTAAGCCTTTCATTTCCTTTTCCAAGGAATTTCAATTCAATATCCTTTAATTTTAAATCAGTTTTGGGCCCATTTTGAATAGAAATATGCTGCTCTGTTATAGCTTTTTTATCTTTAGTTCCTGCAAAATTAATGTATTTTTTTTTTATATTAATTTTTTTTTTGATTATATCAATTGCATCAATTGTGGTATAATTTTTTTTTTTTAACAAATAATAACTATACTTGCCTTTATTGTCAAACTTTAATTTACTGATTTCTTTTACTATAAAATCCTCTTGTATTTGTTTTATTTGGTACATTTTTAATAGGTACTTATATCATCATATAATAATCTTATTATAAAAAAATTAATAAACAAACCCTTATTTATAAATGTTTAAGAGCCTGTA
>CAYXTQ010000039.1:0-4367 GCA_964467845.1 uncultured Methanosarcinales archaeon
AGAATTTAAGGCAGTATGCTTTATTTATTTATTCTCTTAAAGGTTTATCTCAAAAGATAAAAGTTAAGGTTATTAGAGAACTATTTGGTTATAAAGATAAAAAAGAGAAAAAGGTTTATGAGCATAAAGGTTTAGTTAATAGGACTTACAGCAAAAAGTTAGCTCAAAATGTAATTCTTGTTCCTTTTATTCAAAAACAATACTTTGTTGATTTTTTCAAATTATACAATATAAAATATGAATTTCAAGAGGTTTGGTTAAAGGATTAATCAATATCAAAAATAATCATTATAAAAAAAAAAATCAATAATTGAACAAACACATTAAGGCAAACTGAATTTGTTTTAAGTAAAAATTTTAAAATTTTTTTTTTTTTTAAATTTTATATAATAAATAATTAAAAAAAAAAACTGGAACGAGCGCACAAATAATTGTGAATGTTGTAGTGCAGTTAATGGCAAATAAAATACTGAAAATAGATTTTAAAAAAAAAAACAAAAAAACAAAATGGTGAATAAGGCTTTATTAAAATATATAAAATCAGAATTAGCTAAAGGATTTGATATAAATATCATAAGGCAACATTTAATTCAACACAGTTATAAGCCTGAGTTAGTTGACAAAACAATACATTATCTTTATGCTCCAAAGCATCATGTTTCAAAGACTGCTTTAGTTATAATAGTAAGTATATTTTTAAGTTTAGGTTTAATTGCATTATTTTTATTTAATTATTTTTATCTTAACAGGACTACTGAAAAAATATTAGATATCTCTGTTGAATTATACAAAACAGGTTTAGAGCCTGGACAAGATTTAGAGTTTAATGTAGAGTTAACAAATTTAGGAGCAGAAAAAAGATATGATATTAACTTGAGGTATTTTATAAAAGATAGTAAAGGTAAGGTTGTTAACAGCAAAGAAGAAACTATTGCAATTGAGACTAGTGCTTCAAAAAAGTTAAGCATTACTATTCCTGAGGATGGATTAGAAGGAAAATATACATTATATGTTATAGCGAGGTATGATGATAAGGAAGCAAGAGCTTCTAGTAGTTTTAGTGTAAAAGAAGGTGAAGAACCGATAGTGCCTCCTAAAGAAGAAACTTGTTTTGATAATATTCAAAATCAGGATGAAACTGGAGTTGATTGTGGTGGAATCTGCAATCCATGTGTTGGATGTCCTGCAACTTGTAATGATGATAATGAATGCACTGAGGATTACTGCAATTATGAAACAAATTATGAATGCAGGCATGATATTATAGAACAGTGTTGTGGAAATAATATTTGCGAAGAAGGGGAAGATTCTGAAAAATGTAGTAAAGATTGTGGAGATATATTCTATGGATTAACTATGTATGAAAGAATAGAGAAGATAAAGGAAGTTGCAAAAACCGATCCAGAAACAGCTGGCACTTATTGCAAAGACATACTGCAAGTAACTTACAAGGATTTGTGTTTTGTTGGATTAGCAGAGGTTACAATGTTGATTGATAACTGTAATTATGTGGAAGAACAAAGAGCAAAAGATAAATGTTACAGTGCAATAGCAGAGGTAACTAATAACAGCAAGATATGTGAAAAGGTTTCTACAGAGCCTAGAAGAGATAGTTGTTATTTAACCTTTGTTATGAACAAAGATTATAGTGTTTGTGATAAAATTGTAAATGAATATTTGAGAAATTCTTGCAACACCTTAAGCCAAATTCAGCAATAAAATATATAAATAAGTAAGTATTTTACTATAATTCTGATGAAGTATTCAGCAAAGAAAGTAGCAATTGGTACTTTTCTATTTTTTCTACTATATTCTATTTTACATGGACAGGAAGCTAAAGAAGCTAAAAATTATTTACCTTTAGATGTATTAAAAAATAAGTATGTTATAGAGCAGATTTCATCACAATATGCAAGAAAAGCTCTAAAAAAAGAAGATAGTGAAAAAAAATCTGAAAATACTAAAAATATAAACGCAATATTAAGTGGTTTTTTTAAGGAAAATTTTGATTTATTTAATATTAATGCAACATCTAATTCACTCAATTTAAAAAAAAATATTGGAAAAGCAACATTAGAAGCAACAGCTACCGACGGAAGCACAGACACGTACGGGCTTGCAGCAAAGCTAGGAGGAGCTTATTTTACAATTGATCCTAAAAGTGGAAGTTATGTCGCAGGCCAAAAACTTGGTTTTGGTAAAAATACTGTAAATATTTCTTATAATAGTGCTACAAAACTGGCATCTTTGCAAGGAAATATTAATTTTAAAAGTCTTAAAGCTGCTGTAAATATTAGTGATGTTTTAAATCCAGAAAATATTTTTGTTCAAGCAAATTTAAACTTAGAGGGTGTTGTAAGCTATATACAATATTGCAATCAATTAGGAAAACAAAGCACTTTCTTGGGAGCAGAGTATTCTATTGATGGTATAAGATTCCAAATTAATGCTCAAATAAGTAATAGCCAAAAAGATTTGAGTATGGCTCTAAAGTTTTTAGAAGCATTAAGTATAGCGTATGGAAAAGATAAAGTTATGGCAACACTTCAATTTAAAATTTAGTTCTTTATACAAAATTTAGTATAAATAATGGATAAATAGAGTATAATAAATACTTAATAAAGTATTAATTAAGGATAAATAAAGTATAAATAAATAATTCTTTAATAGAAATGTATTTATATTAGTACATTTTTTAGTATAAATTAAGGCTATATAAAAGTCAAATCTAGCCAAGAGATGCAAAAATGGATAGTGTACAGATAAGGATAACTGTTTCTAAAGAGATAAATGAATTACTAGATAAAGTAGCTAAAAAACTAGGAAAAAAGAAGTCAATGCTGGCTAGAGAATTAATGGAACAAAAGATGTATGATTTAGAGTTAATTCAAAAAGGGTTAAAGGAAATATAAAAATCAATATTAAAAAAAAAAAAATGAAAAATAAAAAAGGACAAGTAACTGTATTCATCATTTTAGGAATAATTCTCTTGTTAATGACTGGAATTTATTTAGTTATTGAAAGTAGAAGAGAGATTATCGAGGAAGAACAACCGGTTGTTGAGGAAGTTCCAATTATGTTCGAGCCAATAAAACAATTTATTGAATATTGCATCATAAGAGAAGGTGAAAATGGATTAGTAAAGATTGGTAATTCAGGAGGTTATATTGATTTATATCAGAGTGGGATAAATGCCAATCCTTATGAGCCAACAGAAAGCAGTGCTTTTATGGTTTTTCCGCCAAATAAAGATAGCAGTGTGGCTTACTGGTATTATTTTAGAAGCAATAACAGATGCAGAGAAGATTGTTATTGCGGAAGTGAAAAGCCAAAATTATATAAAAGCCAGGGCACGCCTAATATAGAGGATCAGTTAGAGAATTATATTAACAATAATTTGAGAGATTGTTTAGAAGATTTTAAAGCATTTGAAGAGCAGGGATTTAATATAAAGGAGTTGGGTGCAGTAAAAAGCACTGTAACTATAAGAGAAGACATAGTTATTGAAGTACAGTATCCATTAGAAATTGAAAAACAAAAGTCAAGTGAAAAAATAAGTAAATTTTATGCAACAATTCCATTAAATCTAAGAAGAATTTATGAACTTGCAGAGGGTATAACAAATGCTGAGCAGAAGTTTATGTTTTTAGATAGATGGACTATAGAGGAATTAACTGCTTTTGGTTTAGGGATTGACAAAGATAAATTGCCTCCAATAAGTGCTTCAACTTTAGAACCTGGAAAAAGTCCTGTAACATGGACAAAAACAGAGGTTAAACAAAGAATACAAAATTATATATTGCCTTATTATACTAGCTTTTTCCAAGTTTATAATGCTGCTAATTATGAATTCAGGCCTGATTTTTATGGAAGGGCAACTCTGCCAATAGTAAGTCCTACTCAAACTTCTTATGAGGACTTAAATGTTAAATTTGAATATCTGAATTACTGGCCAATTTATTTTGATATTTCCGGAAGAGGGGTTAGAGGAGAGTTTATTGGTCCAGAATCTGCTATTGTCAGTTACTTTGACTGGTTAGGTATAAGGAGATATGATTTTTACTATGACATAAGCTATCCTGTAAAAGTGGATATTTATGATAAAGATGCTTTAAACAAAAAAGGTTATCATTTTATTTTTGGCTTGGAAACTAATATAAGAGATAACAAGGCCTTGAATTGTAGTTCTCGTGAAAAAGAGTTAATTAATCCTCCGACAACAAGTTTATTTTGTCAGGAAAATCAAAGATGTGCGAAGGTTTTAGTAGAAACCTTAGATGCGCAATACAATAACAGATTAGAAGAAATAAATGTAGTTTACAGCAGCGGAAGTGAAAGCTGTGATGTTGGTGTTGTAAATGGTTTAA
>CAYXTQ010000039.1:4467-8317 GCA_964467845.1 uncultured Methanosarcinales archaeon
GGAGTATTTTACGGAAATGAGAGCAAAGCAATGCTTGAAATGATAGTTCCTGGAAAATATAATGCAAGAATAGATTTATTCTATAAGTTTCCTGATTTAGCTAACAGAAAAGAGGTTGTGTTTAAAGGTAGAGAAGAGTGTGTTAGTGGTCCTTTAGGTATTGGAAAAAAATGTGAAACTATACCTGATATTAAATTTAATGAAACATTTTCAGAAGGTGGGGCTGTTTTTGAATTTGAGTTAACTAAAGATAAATTAGACAATAATGATGCTATTGAGTTTTATGCAATCAGCACAGTAGACAGTAGTTCATTTAATTTGTTAACTGTTGATGATACAGAACAAATTGGTAAGACTGAGGAATTATCTAAGGAATATAGAGTAGAGTTGGAACCAAGATTTTTAAAAAGGTGAATTCAATAAAAAAAAAAAACAATGGATAAAGAAAAGATTTTACAAATAATTACTGCATTTGTAATAAGTTTAGTAATAAATATACCAATAGCTTATGCTCAATTAACTAATCCTAAAGTTTACGGAGGAGATATGATTGATGGCTATGTTAGGAATGAAACTGAGTTATTTAAGTTTGAGGTTAATGCAAAGATCGATAACAAAACAATAAATCCATGGCAGGTTAGGTTATGGGGTACAAATAATAATACGGGTTTTGGTTTTACCAGCTGCAGTTTATCTACTGATGGTTATTATTGTTATTTAGAGGATTTAAATTTATATGAACAAGGAGTGAATATTTGTCCTAGTTATACTCATAATATTAATCTCTATGATGGAGGAGTTTTATATGACAGAGAACAAGTTACTCATGTTTGTGATAACACAAAACCAGTAATCAGTAAGTTTGAGACCGATAAAAGTATGTATAACAATAATGAGATTGTTAATTTTAGTTTTACAATTTTAGATAAGGCAGATATATCCGATAAATGTGTGGGAATTCGTAAAGCTGTTTTAGAAGTCGGGGAATATAATGAAAATATAGAGATTAACACAAACCCCGGACAGTGCACTTACACTTCCAGTGTAAGTTCAGAGGCAAACTTGTTTAGTGAAGGGGGGAATAAAGCAAAACTAACTGCATATGATAATTTCGGGTTAAGTGTTAGTAAGAGCATTACATTTAGCACAGATTTATCTGGACCAGAGATAAAAACTATTGAAATTACAAAAGCAGATGGAAGTGAAATAGGATACTATATTTTTAATCAGCAGATATATGTAAATATTAAGGTTAATTTTACTGAGAATACAGGCATTGATATCCAATATGCTATATTGAACAGTAATGATACTGGTATTGTTAATAGTAAAGCAAATTATTGCACTAGGTACCAATGTTCATGGGATAATAAAAGAGCAATAATGAAAAAGTCAAATGGGATTATTACAGTAAGTTTAAGGGACATTGCAGGAAATAACAACTCAAAGGATATGTCATATAGTTTTGCTGAAGATAAAACCAGCCCGGTAATAAAAAATTTAAAAGTAACTGACAGACAAAACAATGATATTGCCAGTTGGATATCTGGTAACTCTTTGCAAGCGTATGTTTATGTCGATATTAGTGACAATGATGCCTTGGATATGAACAGCATAAAAGCTGATTTAGGTGAGTTGAATACCTTAAAAAATTATAAAGATATAAAGCCAAGCAGTTGCCCTAAGGAAGTAAATGGCACAAGATGCAGATGGGATGTTGAAATACAGTTAAACCAAAGCAAATCTGTTAGTTTAATGTTTAAGGCAAATGATAGATCCAAAAATAATGCTAGTGAAAGCTTAACTTATAGTTTTAAAGTTGATAATACTGGACCAGTTGCAAAGGATATTAAAACTAATATAATATATAACGGAATTTACTATGTAAAAGAGATTGGAAGCACTATTACTGTTGGATTTACAGAAAGTGGTGTTGGTTTGGATGAAGCATTCTTAGATCTAACTGATTTAGGTGCTGGTATAAAAAAGGCAGATGAATGCATAAATAATGTATGCTACTGGAAAAATATTGCAATAAGCAGAGGAGACGGCACTTATAAAGTTAGGGTTAGCCCTAATACAAAAGACAAGATTGGAAATACATTAGGAAATTCTTTAGAAATAGATGTTAAGGTTGATGTCACTGCGCCAATAGTCAAATCAGTAAAGGTAGAACCTGTTGCAGGTTCTAATCCTTTGATAGAGGGTTATATTCAAACTGGAAATGCATTGTTAATAACAGCAACAGTTTATGAGCCAATTGCTTTAACTGCTTATGGTGATTTTTCAAAGTTTATTAAAGATGCAAAATCAGTCCCAACAGTTTGTTATGTAGAAAATAATACATGGACATGTACTTGGGAGACAAGTGAAATTAATATAGCTGGTTATATTGTTGGTTATTTAAGATTTAATTTTACTGATTTTATGGGTAATACTGAGATATTTGAGCAGCCTTTAATTGTTTTAGCAGCAGAGAATGAAACATTAGATTACTGGAAAAATAAAATAGGAAATCCTAGTCCATCAGGAATAGATAAAGAGTTAGTTGCATTATATGATCCGTTTATCTGGTTTCCAGTTGATTTAGAATCTAAAGGTGAAAGTAAGATATGGCCATTAAGTGTGGAGCTTGGAGAGTGTATTAATGTAGAAGGTGAAAGTTATGGTGCTTATTTATCTTCTGAATTTGGTAATAAGCCAGAGTTGTTTGATTACAATAGTGCAGAGCCTGGAACATTGCCTTATAAAATTTATTTAAAATACACATTAGAAAGAGCAGAGCCTCCTAAAGATGAATTGCCTATAAAATGTACTATAAAGATAAGAACTTTAGTCAATAAACAAAGGATTTCCCAAATAGAAACAGAAAATATTACAGTTGAGATTCCTTATTATTATAATCCATTAGGAACATTAGATAAAAATATTAAAGCAGAAATTAACAGAGTAAGTAATGGTTGGTTGGTTAAAGGTAAGTGGATTGAGACTTTTAATAATATACTTAATTATGCCAGAACGATTTGTAGGTTTGTTAATTCATATTATAATTTGGTTACTATTTATGCTTATATTAAAAGTGTACTTTCAGGAGCATGTGCTTTAACTGCTGGACTAGGTTGTGCTGCTGCAGTAAAACAAGGTGTTATAGTTGAACTAAATAAATTAACGCTGCATAGAATCTATGACACATATGCTTACAAATGGTGTAAATTACTAAACTGTCAGATGTGGCCAAAAGTAGGTGAACAAAGCAACGCTGATAAATGGATACTTGGAAGAATGAGAGAAGCTTATTCAAGAGAAGGTTACTGGGGTAATGTTGATCCCCAGCACAGCTTAATTTTAAGTGCAATTTATTTATGCTTGCCTGGTGTTCTTTATAATTTACAAAAGGCCAGAGTAATTGATTGTCAATATGTAAATTGTTTAAAGCAGAGTGCTTATAATGTACCAATACAAATGTGTACTAGCCAAAGAAGTTATGGATATTGTAAATTCGTTTATGGAGAATTTTTCAACTTAATTCCATTTGCTGCTGCAGCTTCATATTTAGTACAAAATGTAAAAAGAGCATTATCACATCCGTTAGAATCTATAGGATTTGCTATAAGCGTTCCCTGTAGACTTATGTGTACAAGTGCTACTCCTGAAGGTATAGGATGTTTTCCATGTACTGTTGCTGAAAACTTTAATTTACTTTTGGAAGTATTGTGTGATTTGGGTGTTGGAAAAGGCTGTGAGCCTGTTTGGGATGAACTTAAGGTAGATGATAGTGTTTGTAAGAGTATAACTGAGGAAAAAGAAAGTGAAGAAGGAACTGCTGAGGTTTAAGATGAAGAATAAGATT
>CAYXTQ010000040.1:0-8101 GCA_964467845.1 uncultured Methanosarcinales archaeon
AATACAGAAATAAGTCTCAATTAATTGAGATAGCATTAGAGTTATTAAAAAAAGAGGGAAAAAAAAAAAAAAAAAAAAAAAAATGGTTTTATTCCAGGAAAAAGGGAAAGCGTTTTCATACGATATTATAAGAGAAGGTGAAGATATAACATTAAGGGTTGATTTAGAAGATTATAGTCTAACCCCTTCTATAGAAGATGATCCAATCTGTATGTCAAGAATGTTTGATATATTATTAGAAGTGGGTAATATAACAAAAATTGTTTTTTATCAAAAACGGGATTATGAGTATGATTATGACCAGACACAGATAATAGCAGAGATGGCTAAATTGTATTCTCATATTTTAAGACAAAAAGTAGTTAGTTATAAGGCTGTAAGTGATGCAACAAAATATGCTGAAATGCAGCATATAGTATTTAACTTATTAAAAAGCGACCCTATAGGAGCGTATATTGAGTTAAAAAGAATCCTCAGAAGAGAAGGCATTAAGTTACAAAAGACATTAGATAAAACAACCATAGTCCCTACTCAAAAATATATTTCTTTATTGAATTATTTGGTGAGATTATTAGATAAAACAAAATTAATAGATTTGGCAAAACCATATTTAGCAGGACAGAAAGTTGGAGATAGAGGTATTTATAATAAAATATTCAATCCTACTATAAAGCCGGATTTTATGTTTACAAAATTAATGGCTGCTTACCCACCTGATGCTGAAGAGCTTGACACCTATAATGTAGGTAATACTGAAGTTACAATTTTTGCTTTGCCTGATACAATTCAATACTTATACCATATAATGCCTCCTGAGTTTAAATTAAGTGAGGAAAAATATGAGATAGTTGATTTAGCAAGAAAGGTAATGGCTGAGCACAAGCCAAAAAAATCAGAATTTGTTGATCCTGAACGTATGAGACATGTCTTCTTTAATGTCGGGCATGATCTTATAGAAGAACTAACAGATTACAGAAACATGAGGTTAAGGGAAAAAGAAATAAATGAACTTACAAATATTTTAGTAAGATACACTGTAGGTTTCGGGCTCATAGAAGTTTTGTTGCAGGATGAAAAAGTTCAAGACGTTACTATTAATTCTCCTATGGGTAGAATTCCTATGTTTTTAGTGCATCAGGATTATTCAGATTGTGTGACTAATATTGTACCTACAGTAAGTGAAGCCGAATCATGGGCTTCTAAATTAAGGCTGATGTCTGGAAGGCCTTTGGACGAGGCCAATCCTATTTTAGATACAGAACTAAATATTCCAAACGCAAACGCAAGAGTTGCTGTAATTTCTCGACCATTAAACCCGTATGGGCTTGCATACGCCTTTAGAAGACACCGCGACCGTCCTTGGACATTGCCTTTATTTATCAACAATAAAATGATGAATCCGTTAGCAGCAGGAATAATTAGCTTTTTAGTTGATGGCTCAAGAACAATATTAGTAGCTGGAACAAGGTCAGCAGGAAAAACTTCTCTGCTTGGATCATTACTTACAGAAATAATGAGAAAGTACAGAGTTATAACTATAGAAGATACTCTAGAGTTACCAACAGCTCCTTTAAGAAAACTAGGCTATAACATACAATCATTGAAAGTAGCAGCTGCTATGACTAAAGGTAGTGCAGAGGTTCCAGCAGATGAAGGAATAAGAACTACTCTAAGAATGGGAGATTCGGCTTTAATAATAGGAGAAGTTAGAAGCACAGAGGCCAAGGCTTTATATGAAGCAATGAGGATAGGTGCTGCAGCAAATGTTGTTGCAGGAACAATACATGCAGATTCTCCTTATGGTGTTTTTGACAGGGTCGTAAATGACCTAGGGGTTCCAAGAACAAGTTTTAAAGCAACAGATGTGGTAATAGTTGCTAACCCTATAAGATCAGCAGACAGTCTGCATAAATGGAGGCGTGTTACGCAAATTACTGAAGTAAGAAAGTATTGGGAAAATGATCCTATGCTAGAAAAAGGATTTGTTGATTTGATGAAGTATCAAAGCAGTAATGACCAGCTTGAGCCAAGTGATGATTTAATTAACGGTGACTCTGATGTACTTAAAGCCATTGCAGGCAATGTAAGGGAATGGGCTGGAAACTGGGATGCTGTTTGGGACAATATTATGTTAAGGGCTAAAATTAAAGAAACATTAGTTGATTTTGCAAACAAGAACAATATGCCTAGTCTTTTAGAGGCTACTTTTGTAATACAATCCAATGACCAATTTCATAGAATTTCTGATAAGATTAAGGAAGAGGTTGGAGCTTTAGATTCTAAGAGAATCTTCTTTGAATGGAATGAGTGGTTAAAGAGGGCAACTAAAAAGATAAAGATGGGATAAAATGCCAACAACCGAAGAAGAAGTACAGCAGATAATGAGTAAGTATAAAAGAAAATTAAAAGAACAGTTAGATGTGCCCATAGAGAAGATACCTAAGGTTGTTTTTTCTAGAGAATACAAGGATTTTAAAGCAGAGTATATGCCAAAGAATCTAAGTATTTATGAAAAACTCTGTAATATAAGTGAGAAAATCCTTAAAGTAAAGGTTAGTGAAAAAAAAGAAAAAGCATTACAAGAATCTATTAACATATCTCATTTGAATATAACCCCCACAGGAGCAACTTCCTTTTCCTTAATTGCTCCCATTATAGTAATTCTAGTTGGAAGTTTAGTTAGTTTTTTCCTGACAGAGGGTTTTTTTTTTATATTTTTTTTCTTTCTAATAGGCATTCTATTGATGGGGCCTTTGGTGAAATTTCCTCATTTTATAGCAAATAGTTGGAGGATGAAAGCCTCTAACCAAATGGTGCTCTGTATTTTTTATGTTGTAACATACATGAGGCATACCTCTAACCTTGAATTGGCAATAAATTTTGCCTCTGAACACATTAATCCTCCTTTGTCTTTGGATTTGAAAAAAGTATTATGGGATGTTGAAACAGAGAAATACGATTCAATTAAAGAGTCCTTAGATATTTACCTAGAAACATGGAGAAAGTGGAATTTAGAATTTATTGAATCTTTTCATTTAATTGAAGGCAGTTTATATGAGGGCATAGAGGAGAGAAGGTTAGAGTTACTAGATAAATCATTAGATGTTATTTTATCAGAGACTTATGAAAAAATGTTGCACTATGCACATGACCTTCAATCACCAATTACAATGTTGCATATGCTGGGAATAATAATGCCCATTCTTGGCCTTGTTATTTTACCTTTAGTTGTTAGTTTTATGGAAAATGTAAAATGGTATC
Organism: uncultured Methanosarcinales archaeon; assembly: GCA_964467845.1. Classification (GTDB taxonomy): domain Archaea; phylum Nanobdellota; class Nanobdellia; order Woesearchaeales; family CAYXTQ01; genus CAYXTQ01. The sequence continues at coordinate 3,262 of CAYXTQ010000040.1, forward strand.
ATATTGCTGCTTTGTATAATGTTTTACTGCCCATACTTGTTTATTACCTAGGAAAACGGATATTATCAAAAAGGCCGACAGGCTATGGAGATACTGATGTTTCAGAATATAATCCTGAGTTGAAGAGATTAAAAAATATTGTAATGAGATTTGGTAATAGTGAAATAAATATAAATCCCTTATATGTAAGTATTTTTGTGATAGTTATATTCTTATTAATCGGATTTAGTCCTTTAATTATTCACTACATCGATCCTGCTTTTGATATAGAAGGAAATAATTTTCAATTATTAGAGTATAGGTCTAGTAAAACTGATACTGAAAAATTAATAGGCCCTTATGGCCTAGGAGCATCTATACTAAGTTTGTTTATTACAATGTCTGTAGGTATAGGTATAGGCATATATTGGAAATTAAAGTCAAAGAATGTGATAAAAATAAGAGAAAATACTAAGAAACTTGAGAATGAGTTTGCTTCTGCATTATTTCAGTTAGGCAATAGGCTCGGAGACGGATTGCCGGCAGAGATTGCTTTTGGTAAGGTTGCTAGTACAATGGAAGGTACTTTTTCAGGTAATTTTTTCTCAATAGTTAATATAAATATAAGAAAATTGGGAATGGGTGTAAAGCAAGCCATCTTTGATAAAAGGAATGGAGCTTTAACTTATTTTCCCTCAAATCTAATTGAAAGTTCAATGAAGGTATTAATTGAAAGTGTAAGAAAAGGACCAAAGGTTGCTGCTCATGCTTTATTAAACATCTCAAGGTATGTAAAAGAGATACACAAAGTAAATGAAAGATTGCAGGATTTAATGGCAGAGATTATTTCCTCAATGAAATCCCAGATAAAATTTTTAACACCAGCCATTAGTGGTATTGTTGTTGGAATAACTTCTATGATAACCACAATATTAGGTAAATTAGGAACCATATTGCCTGAGGTCACTAGAGGCACCGAAGGAGCAGGTGCTGCTAATTTGGCTGAATTATTTGGAGATTCTGTTCCGACATATTACTTCCAAATAGTTGTTGGTTTATATGTAGTGCAAATAATCTATATTTTAACCATATTGGCAAATGGAATTGAGAATGGTTCTGATAAGTTAAGTGAAAGATACAATCTTGGAACAAATCTGATAAAAAGCACATTAATTTATGTCATTGTTTCTCTATTTGTTACAATATTGTTTAACATTGTAGCCAGCACAATAATGATGCGAACCCTAGCTTAATTTTTTTTTATTTATTTTTTTATTTATTATATTTTTATTGAATTTTGATTATTGATTTTTTATTCATTGATTAATTTTTATTAATATTCAAATAAAATAGGGGGAATACTTATTACATTTCTTTTATCTCGTTAGATATGTTCCCCACCCCCTTGTGTTTTTTTTTTTTTTATTATTGGATTATTTTAATGATTTTTAGTATTTTTTTTTTTTATTGATTAATCCTATCAATAAAGTAAATAAGTTAGTTAGAAAAAAAAAAAATGGGGCAGCCGGAATTTGAATCCGGGATTTAGGTTAGCCAGCAAAACTGTACTAATCACCTACGTCTTCAGCGTATTTAGCTGCACTTAAAATGCATGTGCTCTCCTTAGCCAAAGACCTAAGCCTTTTCAGGCTGAGCTACCGTTATAGTTTCAGAAGCAACTACTTCTAAAATCCCCATAATGCCCAACCCACATTAGCCTTTGAATTAAGTTTTTATTTATAAATCTTTCTTAAATCTGAAATTATTTATCAAGAACTTCTTCTTCTACTTCTTCATCATACTCGTCTGTAGTCAATTCTTCTTCTGAAGGCGGCTTATCTTTATTTAATTCTTCTAGATCTTTCTCTTCAACATTTTCATCTTCTGTGACCACTTCTTTAGCTGATTCAACAACTTCTAATCTACCAAATTTACCAGTAGTCAACTGTGGTTCTCCCTGGAACTCATTAACATAACCATTAATAATATGTATTTTGTCTCCAACATTAACATTGTCACATTGTTCATTCCATAAAGATAATTTCATTTCTCCTGATTCATCTTTGATAGTAGCAGTGCAAACCTTTCCTGTTCTGCCAAATTTCTCAAACCCTCTAGGCTCTTCTTTAGCCACAACCTCTACCACAATATCAATCTTACCTTGTCTTACTTTTAAATCAGCAATTGCCATAAAAATCCCTCCGTAGCTATAAAAAATTAGATATTGTTTATAAAGTTTGCTTTAAATTATTTTATTCTTTGATTTTAGCAACTTAGATTAAATCCATGGGTATTTTCTATCTTGTCTTGTAGTGGGTTCAGATAATGTCCTTCCCTGAAGAAAAATTTCATTAATCTCAAAATTATGAAATTTTTTCAAAAGATTTATATACAATCTGTTATTTTGTTGCCTATAGTGGGGGGTTTTGATTATGAGTAGAATGTCATTTAATCACATTTCTAGGCGTATTTATAATAATTTTAAGTATATGATAGATAAAAAAATCAAATTTTTAAAAAAATAATTAAATAAATTATGTTCACAATTAATAGCCAATTTTCAAAAGCCATGTTTTGGTATAACATCCTACTTTTATTTAAATCTTATTAAAAAATCAACGGAGAGCTAAGGCTTAAGAGTACCTAAAAGGTTTTTTTGTGTTAAACTCTTTTTCTAAATAATTTTGAGACTATAATTCAATTATTTTCTATATGGAAAATAATTAAATGGCCAGTGGGTTAATTCACTTAAATTCGAAGGATACAGCGTCTATAAACATGGTGTTTTTGCACTAGCCAAGTAGGCGTGAGGTATATAAAGGAAAAGGTTTTAAAAAAAGGTGATTGTAAAATGGATTTAAAAAATAAGGAATATTATTTTGATTTATTTAATTTAGATAAAGATATTGATATGCATCCTCGTTCTTGGATCTGTATTAAAGGTAATGGAATAAAAAATATAGTCAACGAAATTGAACAAAAAATCATATTAAGTAAAAACTTATCAAGAGAATCTATTTCTAAACTTTTATCTAAAAAATTAAAATGTAGTTTTACTTCTTTTAAAAGACTCCTAAGAGATGAAAGTGAATTTTATCCTTTACCTTTTATTAAAGAACTAATTAAGCTTTGTAATGACAACAATTATTTATATTTGATTAAATCAAAAATAGAATACCTAAAAGTTAACTCAGCAAGTTCTAAGCAAGTTAAAGCAATTAAAACTTTAACTAAAGATTTATGTAAAATAATTGGAGCTTTTATGGCAGATGGTAGTTTGACAGTAACAATTATGTTTGCTTCTAAAGACACAAAAAATCTTCAAAAATTAAAATCAGATTTAACAAAACTAAGCGTACATTATAATGAATGGAATTGCAAATCGAGAAAAGAGTACAATATTAGTGTAACAATTAATAATAAAAATAACAAAATTATCAATAAATTAATCAAAAAATATAAAGCTAGTCTTAATATACAATCTCACTACAATTTAGAAATTACAGATGAACACAAAAGCAATTTAGATTCTTTTAAAGAATGGATTTTAAATTCTTTCACTCTTGTACCAAATTCCTTTAAGAAAAATCAGAATGCATGGAGATTAATTTACTCTAATAAAACCATAGCAAGATACTTTATGACTTTCTTTGACATAATACCTGGTCCGAAGTCACATACAGCTTTTGAACCTAAAATAATTAAATATTCTTCTCTAAAAATGAGAAAGTTATTTGCTAGAGGTGTGTTAATGTTTGACGGCTCATTTATTTCAGCTGGAAAATTAAATTTCTCAACAAGAAGTAAATTTTTGTTTGATAGTATTAAAGAGATCCTAAAAAAAGATAATATAACTATAGGTACTACTAAAAGCAGAGGTGATTACGTTATTTTTACTTATGAAAATAATACAAAAGATAAATTACTTGAGAAAAATACTGCTAAATGGCTTAGAGTCAAAGACTTTCTTGAAACAAAAAATCAGTCTATTGAAGATCTAATTAAAAGATATAAAATTTACCCTAATAATAAAGTTACATTAGAAAAACTATATAATCTAATAAAAGATATAAAATCATGTGATCTGCAATATTTATCTAATTATTTTCATTGTTCAAAAAATATAATAAAAGCATATATAATAATTTTGAAAAATAGTGGATTAATGAAGTTCTCTAAACATCCGGATTTAATAAAAAAGCAATTTGTTAAGAGTTCAACTCAAATTTTGCTTAAAGAAAATATACATAAGTTTATTTTTGATAAAATAAAAGAGACATTTGGAACTTATAAGAATTTTTGTGATCAAACAAATATACATAAAGCCACAATTTCAGCATGGAAACTAAAAAAGAATAAAATAGATTTATCTACATTAAAAAATATTTGTAGTTTATGTAACATAGATTTTTCTCTTGTTTTAAACAATATTGAAGAAACAGATAGAAAGATAATAGAATTTATTTAATTAGTTTACCACAGTTCTCAAATTTTTCTCCTTCTATTAGTTTTTTGATAATCTCTTTAAGATCTTCTATCTTAACACGAATTTGTCTTGTTGTATCTCTTTCTCGAAGAGTTACCATCTTATCTTCCAAACTCTGAAAATCTATTGTGCAACATAAAAACGTTCCCACTTCATCCATACGAGCATACCTGCGGCCTATTGAAGATTTACCATCCCACTGACAAACAAAATCCTCTTTTAATAAATCAAATACTTCTCTAGCTTTCTTAACTATTTCAGGTTTATTAGAAACAAGTGGAAAAACACCAACCTTAATCGGAGCTAACTTTGGATGAATTTTTAAAACAATATTTCCTCTTTTTTTATCATAATTATAAGCATCAAATAAAAAAA
>CAYXTQ010000041.1:0-7988 GCA_964467845.1 uncultured Methanosarcinales archaeon
GTCTTGTTAGTTACTTTAGTAAAGAAGGCAAACGTTACTTTAAAGCAACACACCCTTCTAAAATATTAGATTTTATTAAAGAGAAACAAGAAAACATTCAAAGAATTCTCCCAGAACTCATAGATTTAACAAAACTACCTCATGAGGAAACAGAAGTTGAAATTTTCAAGGGAAAACAAGCATTAAAACAATATCTAAAAGACGTCCTTGATGAAGAAAAAGATTTTTATGGTATTGGAATTAATGAAAAATTTCTTTTTGATATTATTCCATATTACTTCAAGCATTACATTAAAGAAATGGAAAGAATTGGCTTTAAAGAAAAATTATTAGTAGTAGAAGGTTCAAAGCACTTTACAGGAAGCAAAAACAGCGAATACAGATTTATTCCTAAAGAATTTTTTCCTCCAACTATAACAGGCATTTACTCAAATAAGGTATCAATAGTTATCCTTGAACCTATCCCAATTTTAATTATTATAAAAAACAAACAAGTAGCAGATTCCTATAAGAAATATTTTGATTTATTATGGCAAATAGCTAAAAAAAAATTAAAATGAACCTCGCTGAAAAATCATTTAAAGAATTATTTCCCGAAAAACAATCAGAGAAGTATGAATTCAAAGTAAAATATTCTGCAAAATTTAAGCCTTATAATGCTAATGTTAAGTACAGAAATAACAAATTTTCTTTTAATCTTAGTAAATCTTGGAAGCCCATAAGTAAAGACATACAAATCGGCCTTATACAAAGCCTTCTTTTAAGGATTTTCAAAGAAAAAAAAAAAAATATAAACATAGACATGTACAATATTTTTATGAAAAAAATACATTTGGCAGCTCCAAAGACAAAATCTGACCCAATTTTAGAAAACTCTTTTAACCGTGTAAATAATGATTACTTTTATGGTTTAATAGAAAAACCAAATCTTGTCTGGAATAATTCATCATATAAACTTGGTTCTTATGAGTATGGTTCTGATACAATTACAATAAGCTCTACTTTAAAAAACGTTGATCAAGAACTTTTAGACTATGTAATGTATCATGAAATTCTGCATAAAAAACACAAATTCATTAGCAAGTATGGCAGAAATCATTACCACACTAAAGAATTCAGGAAAAAAGAAAAAGAATTCAAAAATAGCCATATTATTGAAGAAAAACTGAAAAAATTGCCTAAAAAACATTTTAAACACCCATTTCTCTTTAGATTCTTCTAAAACAACCCAAATAAATCTATTAAAACAAAAAATTTAAATACCACTCTCCTTTCCCAAAAATAAACTAAACCAAAGGGGTGTTAAAATGTCTGAAAAACTATTGCCATTGGCTGCAATGGAAAAAATATTAAAAAAAAGTGGCGCAGAAAGAGTTTCTGATAAGGCAAAAGCAGCTCTTAAGGATGTTGTTGAAGAAAAAGCAGAAGAAATCGCAGCACAGGCTGTTAAGCTAGCAATGCATGCTGGTAGAAAAACAGTCAAAGCTGGAGATATAAAGCTGGCTGCAAAATAAAAAAAAAAAAAAGAAGGTGTTGATATGGCAACAAAACAATCTTCAGTTGGTTCATTACAAAAAGGAAGCTATATTGTTTTAGATGGTGTTGCTTGTAAAGTAGTTGATACTCAAGTCTCCAAGCCAGGTAAACATGGTCATTCAAAAGTAAGATTAAGTGCAATTGGCCTTATTGACAATAAAAAAAGGATTGTTGTAATGCCAGGCCATGACAACGTTGAAGTTCCTGTGATAGAAAAAAAAAACGCTCAAGTTCTGAGCATTCAAGGCAATATGGCTAATGTCATGGACTCAGAAACATATGAAACCTTTGACATGGAAATTCCAGAAGAATTAAAAGCAAATGTTGTAGAGGGTGCTACTGTTTTATATTGGGTCATACTTGACAAAAAAGTAATGAAACAGGTAAAAGGAGAATGATAAGATGGTAAAATTCCCAGAAGCTCAGGCAAGGATGTTTGTTGGAAAATTTGTATGTAAAAAATGCAAATCAGCAATTAGGGCCCAAAACATAAAAGTAATCCAGGGCAAAGTAAGCTGTAGAAGATGCGGTGGTAAGGCTCTAAGACCTATTAAGAAGAAATAAAAATACCTTCGGTTATTTTTAATGTTAAAACTAAATTTTAACAAATAAAAAAAAAAAAAATGGATTTTCAAAATATTTCAACTATTGTCTTTATTTTTTTAATGCTTTTTTTTCTTATTTTAAAAAGAAAAAAAATAACTCTGCAAAAAATTATTTTCCCAATAATATATTTTGCCATGTACAGAACAAGGATGGGCCTTAAATTTATGAATAAATTCTCAAAAAAATTTCCTAAAACCCTGAAATATGTAAGCTATGTTTCCATCACGCTCGGTTTTGTAGGAATGGTATTGATAATATTCTCCTTACTCCATAATTTATATAAACTTTTATTGATACCAACAGCAACCGCAGCTGTCGTACCTGTTTTACCATTTAAAATAAAAGGCGCCTTTTTCGTGCCTTTTTTTTATTGGATTATCTCCATATTTATTATCGCTGTTGTGCATGAGTTCTCCCATGGAATATTTGCCAGGCTATATAACATAAAAATAAAATCATCAGGCTTTGCTTTTTTGGCTGTATTACTGCCGGTTTTACCTGCTGCTTTTGTCGAGCCTGATGAAAATCAATTAAAAAAAAAACCAGTAAAAGAGCAACTAAGTATATATGCTGCCGGTCCTTTCTCAAACATTCTGCTGGCATTTGTTATTTTAGCAATCTCCTTTTTAATAATCCCGCAAATAACAAATGCATTAGTTGATTATAATGGTATTCAAATAACTGGTTTCATAAAAGAAAACAACACAATTTACCCAGCAGAAATCGCTGGACTAAAAAAAGGAGACATAATCACATCTATAAACAACGTTCCTACTCCTTATTTGGAAAACTTTACTTCTGTTATGAATTCTACTAAACCAGGAGAAACAATTGTGTTGCAAACAGATACTAAAGCATATGCAATCAAACTGGCGCATCATCCAGAAAATTATGATAAAAGCTATCTTGGTATTTATGTTTCACAAAGTTCTAAAATAAAAACAGAATTAAAACAAAAACTATACTTTATCCCTGACATCATATTATGGCTTCTCGGATTGCTTTACTGGCTTTATCTGCTCAACCTTGGTATTGGCCTTTTTAACCTTGTTCCTATTGGTCCTATTGACGGTGGAAGAATGTTAAAAGCAGTTTTACAAAAATATTTTGAAAAAAAAAAAGCAGAAAGAATATGGAAATTTGTATCTGGCTTACTTCTTTCCCTAGTATTAATAAATTTATTTTTTGCTTTTGTAAGATAAATCATATTGCCTCAAAAAACAATTCAGCTAAAGTAGGATGAGCATGTATTGTTTTCTTTATACCTTCTATAGAAAGTTTATTTTGTATTGCTAATGTTGCTTCTGCTATCAACTCTGTTGCATCCTCTCCAATAATACTGCATCCAATAATTTTATTATTTTTCAAATAAACCTTAATAAAACCCCTTGTCTCATCTAAGGTCCTTGCCTTGCCATTTGCAGCATAATTTACTTTCTTAAAATTATCTGTAATTTTTCCAACACTTGCAACCTCTGGAATTGTATAAATGCAGTTTGGCACTATACTGCTTATTTTCTTTTTTTTTCCCATAATATTTTCAGCAGCTACTATGCCTTGATGATACCCGTAATGTGCTAATAGAATATCTCCAGTTACATCTCCAACAGCATAAATATTACTGATAGAAGTTTGCATATTTTTTTTTACTTTAATGCCTTTTTTACTGTATTTAATTCCTAACTTATCCATTTCTTCCTTGTCAAAATTTGCTTTTCTGCCAACAGCTATTAGTGTTTTATCAAAATCTTCATTAATTTCTTTTTCTTTAGTTTTAATTAAAGCATTTTCATTTTTTGCATACTCTACCTTAGCATTAGTAAAAATCCTTATTCCGTCTTTTTCCATACTTCTCCTTAATTCTTCTGCTATTTCTTTTTCTTCGCTTGGAATTATTTGCTCTAACATTTCAACTATAGTTACATTGCTTCCAAATTTATTAAATATGCAGCCAAACTCAACTCCAATAACCCCTCCGCCTATAATTAATAATTTTTTAGGAATTTCATCTAATTGTAATATTTCTTCATTTGTAATTCCATCAATATTTTCCAGTTTTATTGGCTTAGAGCCAGTTGCAATTACAATATTTTTTCCTTCTATAACTTTATCATTAACCTTAACTTTATTTTTATCTATAATCTTACCTTCTCCTTGTATAATCTCTACCTTATTTTCTAATAACTGCTTTATTCCCAAAACACTTGTTCTTACAATTCTGTCTTTTCTATTTATTATCTCCTTAAAATCAACAGAAAAGTCTTTAACCTCTATGCCTAATTTTTTGCTCTTTTTTATTTTATCAATTAATTTAGCACTTGCCTGCAATGCTTTTGTTGGAATACATCCCCAGTTGGTGCAAGTTCCTCCTAACTCATTTTTTTCTATTAAAATAGCTTTGCCACCTAGCTCAGCTACCTTAAGGCTACAATTATAGCCTGCAATTCCTCCACCAATAATTATAGCATCATACATTTTTACTATTGAGATTATTTATTGATTTATAAGAGTTTCGTTATCTTTTAAAATTCCATTCTTTGGTTTTATACTTGTTATCTGCCAATTCTTTGGATAATTCTAATTCATCATTTGTTAATTTTCCTTCAACTAACTCAACATTTAAAGCTTCTCTAAAACCATCAGTTATTTTATTGCTTAATTCATCAAAACCAATCTCTTTTCCTAATATTATTTTTAAACTTGTAACCCTTTCTTTAACATTTTGTATTAGTTTATCCCTTATTTTTTCATTTGGAACTTTAAGCAAAGAAAACATCTTTTCAACATCAACATCCATTAAAATAGTGCCATGCTGCAAAACGCAATTATTTTTCCTTGTCTGAGCATTTCCTGATATTTTTTTACCTTCTGTTATAATATCATTTATTCCAGCAAACTCAGCCTTTATCCCCAATTTCTCTAAACCTTTAATTACACCAGAACATATTTCCTTATAAGATTCCAAAATGTCCTTAGAAACAAATTCTTCTGGTGCTATAAAACTGTAAGTTAATTCCTTATCATGATAAACAGCTCCACCGCCAGTAACTCTCCTTATAAAATCAACCTTATATTCTTTACACTTATCCAAATCAACCTCCTCATTCAAACTCTGAAAATAACCAATGCTTACAGCACTTGGTTTCCAACCATAAATCCTTATCGTAGGCATAACCTTGCTTTGCAATATAGCCTCATCTATAGCCATATTCATAAAAGCATTATTATAACCAGTTCTTAATAATCTGAATTTTTCCATTTTTTTTTTTTTAATCAATATTCAATTAACCAATAGGTATTGTAATACAATCACAACTATTTGTGCACTTGTTCCAGTTTTGTTTTTTATTTTATTATTAATTATAAAATTTAAAAAAAAAAATATTGTTCAACTTCGTACTTAATTCATAGATTATTTATTCAATTTTAATTATTATATATTTAATATTATTATTTATTATTGCACGAAAAAATCGAAGATTTTTTGTGCCCTGAAAATCGAAGACACAAGGAAATCGAAGATTTCCAGTGTCACAGAAAAACATAGTTTTTCTCGTGATTTTCATGGAATTCACTTATGACTTAAACAATTAATAATCCCTTCAACTATATCCTTACTTTCTAAACCAAACAATCTAACATTATTCTCTTTAAAAAAAATATTAATTTCTTTTAATAATAAGTCTTTATTTAATTCTAAACCAACCAACTCTTTCTCTAATTTCTCTAAACTTTCCTCAGGATGCATAAAAAAGTCTCCTGTTATCTTTATTTTCCTGATTTTATTATCATACTCTAAAAAAATCTTTAGTAATTTTCCGCCAGGAACTTTTAATATAGATTTACCTTTCATTCTCAAACAACTCCTTTGCATGATAAGAGCTTCTTACAAGGGGGCCTGCTATAACATTCCTAAATCCAATACTTTCTGCTATTTTTTTTAAATTCTCAAACTCTTTAGGCTTATAATATTTTTCTACCTTTAAGTTCTTCTTTGAAGGCTGCAAATACTGTCCAATTGTCAAAATATCCACTTTAGCATCTCTTAAATCTTCTATTGTTTCAATTATTTCATTATAATCTTCTCCTAAACCAACCATAAAGCCAGACTTTGTTGTAATACCGAATATTTTTTTTATATTTTTTAATAATTCCAATGATAATTTATAATCTCCTTGTTTTCTCACTTTATTAAATAAGTTTTTAGTAACCTCTATGTTATGTCCTATAACATTTGGCTTTGCATTGATTATTTTTTTTATTGATTCCATATTTCCTTTAAAGTCGGGTATTAAAACCTCTACTTTGCATTTTTTTTTTATTTTTTTTATTGTATCTGCGAAAACACCTGAACCACCATCCTCTAAATCATCCCTTGTTACAGAGGTTATAACAACATATTTTAGTTTTAATTCTTTTACAGCTTCAGCAACTCTTTTAGGCTCATCTAAATCAACCTTTTTAGGCCTACCAGTTTTAACATTACAATATCCGCATTTTCTAGTGCAAATATCTCCAAGAATTAAAAATGTAGCTGTTCTATTGCCAAAACACTCTGCTTTATTAGGACAATTAGCTTCCTCACAAATTGTATGTAATTTTCTATTTTTTAATATACTCCTTAACTTACTAAAATTATTTCCACTTCCTATTTTAATCTTTAACCAATCAGGTTTCATTCTTTTAAAAATTTCTTATATTCTTGCTCTGTTATTAACTTATCTAACTCTTTTTTATTACTCATTTTAACCTTAAAAATCCATCCTTTATTCATTGCATCCTTATTAATCAAATCTGGTTGATTTTTTAAGTTTCCATTAACCTCTATAACATCACCACTTACAGGACTTATAACATCAGAAACACTTTTAACACTTTCAATAGTTGCTGCCATTTTTCCCTGCTCTAATTTTTTACCTTTTTCAGGCATCTCAACAAAAACAATATCCCTCAGCTGTTTCTGTGCATAATCACTTACCCCAACTATTCCAATATCTCCCTCTAACTTAACCCAACTATGATCCTTACTAAATTTTATCATAAATATCACCCATAATAACTACCCATAGTATATATTTAAATTTTATGGTAATATATATAAATAAGACGTTTTTTTCTAACTACCTATGATATCCATAGTCTTAATTGAACCCACTATCCCGGGAAATGTTGGCTTTATAGCAAGAGCTATGAAAAACTTTGACTTAAAGGATTTAGTTTTAATTAACCCAAAGTGTGATTTAAAAAAAGAGGCTTTATGGTTTGCAAAGCATGCTAAAGATATTATAAAAAAATCTAAAAAAAAAGATTTTTCATATCTAAAAAATTTTGATTATCTTATTGGTACTACCGCCATTATAGGCTCTGACTATAATATTCCAAGAAGCCCATTAACACCAAAACAATTAGCAGAAAAACTCTCAACTATTAACCTAAAAAAAAATAAAATTGCCTTAATATTTGGCAGAGAAGGCACAGGCTTAAACAATAAAGAAGTTCAAATGTGTGATTTTATTGTTACAATACCAACATCTAAAAAATATGCCACAATGAACATTTCTCATTCTGCCTCTATAATATTCTATGAATTATTCCAGAAATTAGGCAAAGAAAAAATTACAGACCATATAACTCCTGCTTCAAGGATAGATAAGGAAGTAGCTTTTAACTTAATAAAACAACTCTGTGATCAGGTTAAATTCCAAACACAGCAGAAGAAAGTAACACAGCTTAAAGTTTGGAAACGTTTATTAGGAAAAAGTTTTTTAACCAAAAGAGAAATATTTGCCTTAATTGGGTTTTTAAAAAAGTTTAAAAAATGATTATAAAAAAAAAAAAAAAAATAA
>CAYXTQ010000042.1:0-1486 GCA_964467845.1 uncultured Methanosarcinales archaeon
CACCTATTGGTACATCAGCGATGATGACCTGTTCTCCATTATAATTCTTATAAGTAATCGGATTATCTTCTGTTCCAGAATTTTCCGGATAAATGCATGCTCCACGTCCTTCATAGTCTTCTATATAAGTCCCACCCCTAATATAAACCGTATCTCCAGCTTGCAACATTTGATTCGCTTTTCCTATTGTGCACCAAGGCCTTGTAATTGTTCCTGGGTTATTATCGTTGCATGTTTCGCCTATTGAGTCCTTGTCAACATAATAAACAGTGGCATTTACAGAAAAAGCTAATAAAAAAAACAATAAAATACAATCAAAAAAAAATTTCTTCATAATTGAACTATGTAATGTTAGGATATAAATATTTTATTATTATTTTTGGATTATTGTTTATCATGGGGTCATACTTTTGCTTCTTCATTCTCAATTTTCTTTTTCAGCTCGGGTAAGAAATGAAGAAGAAAATTCAAGGATTCCTTACACGTTTCCGGAGAAACTTTCTCACCTTTGTAAATTGTTTTATTCCTTAAAATCCTATACCTGTTAAATGATGTTATGTCTGATTCTGGAAAATCAAAAAATTTTTTTAGGAAAGAGATTAGTGCCTCATGAGAGTATGGTTTATAACCTTTTAACGACATGAGCGCCTGTGTAGCTTCCCTTACACACTCATAAATATCTTCGAAAATATAGGGGGCTGTATTTTGATCTATTCTTCTGGGTTTAATTGAGAATTTCAATCTTCCTTCAGATTTGTTGATTAGTGCTTTTGCTTCTTCTTTATCAGGACTTGCCTTTCTTGCCAGATTAGCGTTGAGGTAGTACTCGAACTCTTTTATCATCAGATCACCTTAAGATAGCCATGTAGCACTATGCCGTTGCAAAGTGTATTTAAGAATTCCTTTTCTGCTTTCCGAATCCTTGTCTCGTAAACCTTGATTTGCCTTTCTAGTTTTTTCTCGAACTCGGATAAGTCTAATTCCTCGCTTTTAGGTGTTATAACTGCAATATCAATATCGCTTCTAGAAATATCTTCTCCCTTGCTATAGCTTCCAAATAGGATTATTGCTTCAGGCTCCTCATACCTTTTTTTTAGGAAGTTCAGTAGGCCTGAGGAGAATATTGAGTGTATATTATAAGCACGTTTTATTTGTAAAAACTTTTCATCTCTTTTCGCAAAAAAATTCTTAACCATTTTTTCCTTTTTTGACTCAAGTAATCCTTTCTTTACTAATTTGTTAACTATTTTCCTCACTCCGGGCATTGATAGTTTGGTTAGTCTTTCAAGTTCTCTGCGATGCAATTTTCTCTCTGGATACTTAAAAAAGAATTCCATAACGCGCCAGGTGTTATCTTTAGTTATCATTTGTAAACTAAAGTTATCAATTAGAATTAAAGCTATTTTATAAAAATGTTTGGGAAAATGTGATATACGGCGCCGGGGACGGGACTCCCGTGTTGAAATTCGAACCCGCGTGATATCAG
>CAYXTQ010000042.1:1496-6980 GCA_964467845.1 uncultured Methanosarcinales archaeon
TTAATTATCAATTGATATATAAAGTTATCGGTTTTTGGTCACATGTTCGCAAAAAAAATAATATGATAGACACGAAGAATAATCTTTATAAAAAAAGCTGATTTAATTTGTTATTATCTAAGTAAACCTGCTTGCAACAAAAATAATGTCAAGAATGTTTATAACTCCATTATTATCATTATCAGCAATAGGATCAAATTGTGTTTTCCCAAAATTAGATGCCACAATTATTAAATCAAAAATATCAACCACACCATCATTGTTAAGGTCGCCAGGAACTGGAGGTGGTGGAGTACTGCTTCCATACTCATAAGCTCCAATATCAGGTCCAGCTCCCTGAGGAACAGCGTTGCCTTCAAAATCACTTGTCAAACTAACAAAGACACCAGCGTCAATCGCAGGAGAATCAGGAAGAAGATGGAAATCTTTATTTGCTGGGTTAGCAAAAAGCGGCTCTCCAAACAATTCTCCAGAGTGCCCTACATTTATCCAAGTGCTTAACTGTGAATATGAATAAGTTATACCGTCCCAGTTGATTCTATTACTACTAAAAGAATTATACCAGTTGTTATGATCAACTATTAAGTTGGCATTCGTTTCATAATAATAAGGAGTCCCGTCATCTAGGAATACATCTCTTTTCTCGAGATAAAAAGGGTAGCCTGTAGGGTCATTTAGGTAGATAATGTTGTTTTTTACTTCTACAGTATAAGGATTAAAAATGTTAATCCCTTTCTGGAGATTACCAGATGCATATATAACATTGTTGTAAATCTTGACTAAATCACTATATTGTTCTCCTATTACTACATTGTTGATAGGGTTGATAATGATGTTGCTGTATATCTCTGTTTCATCTGCATTCCAGTTCCTAATCATACCATTACAGTACATGTTCTCAAAAATGTTTCTGTAAATCTTCTGCCCCTTCATAAAACGGTTTGGATAGGTCATATCAACATATTCTCCGTCCATATGTATAGCATCATCTTTTCCGTCATGAAAGTAATTATCCCTTACTATGTTGTTTAGACTAGGATAACCTTGTTCACCATATTTAGGGTGGCTTTGGGGATGAATAACTATAAAGACCTGAGGGCCTCCATTTCCTCCCCGTCCAAAGTTTGGAGTAGTGAAATAAAATTCATTATGATGAATATCAACGTTCTCTGTGCTCTTCAAGTCTATTGCATTCTCTCCGAAGTTATAGAACTCATTGTTGTATATCTCAGCAGAACCCTTGGTTAGATCAAATGCTACTCCATCACCATTGAAGTCGTGGAGAATATTATTATGTATAAGTATATGAGCACCTCTGTATATGTTGGTTATGTATATTCCGTTCTGGTCATTGGCAGTAAGGCGAGGCATGTCCCAAGGTCCCCAGTTGAATAATTCACAATTCTTCACTACTATTTCTCCTATGCAATCATCTATTTGTATAGCTGAATGTCCTAGAATGCTAGGGTCAGGAGGTATTATGTGTCCATTACCGTACACCCCATCAATAGTTACTCCGTCAAAGCCTTTTAGGTATATGTTGCGCTCGTATATATGCCCTGGCCAGTCTACCATCCAGTTCTGTCCGCTAATATCAATATTCCTTATTGTTATATCTTCAGTAGAACCAGTTCCGCTAAAGAAGATAGGCTGGTATATGTTCCCTTCAAAACGTGGCTTTGCTCCACTGCCATAATCAGCAATAGTGAAATGATTAATCCTGAAACTTGTTCCTTGGAATGCTGCATCATCAAAAATTTCTCCTCGCTTAAATAGGACAGCATCTCCATCCTTGAAGATGTTGTTCCTGATATTATTGTTGACCGTGGTTATTGTTTTCCATGCACTATTTGGTGAGAGTCCGTTATTAGCATCATTACCATTGGTAGCATCAACATAATAATTTTGTGCATTTATAATAACAGGAAATAAAAAAAACAGCAAAACCAATCCTATTAAAACCTTTTTCATAATATCACTTTGTAAAAAAAAAAATAATCTTGTTTTACTTTATCATTAAATATAATCTTCCTCTTATTTAAAGTTTTTGATAAACAATTAAAAGCAAATGCATATACAACTTAGATTGCATACTGCTGTAAAAAAAAAAAAAAAAGAAAAGATTTATATTAAACTATAATTTTAATTTTAACCAATAAAAAACAAAACAATGAAAATAAGATTAAGCAATAAATTAAAAAATATAATCCTTATACTTATTACAATCCTGATATTCATAGTATTATTTACAAAAGTAGATTTAATGGAAACTATTAAAACATTAAAAAAAACAAATCTATCCTTTTTTTTTTTAGCTATTATAATTTCAATAATTTCAAATATATTTATTTGTGCTCATAGATGGTTCCTGGTTTTAAAAGAACTAAATGGTAAAATTTCTTTCAAAGAGGTTATTTTTGTCAAAATAGGATCTTATCCCCTGTGCACAGTAATGCCTTTTAAGTCAGGAGAATTATTAAAATCAGTTTATTTAAAAAAAAAAAAAATATTATCCTTTAAAAAAAGCACTAGCTCTTTATTATATAATGCCTTAGTTGATATGTTTGCGCTAGTGATCTTATTTGTGATAGGAATTACTTTATTACATCTGCATATTTTTAATTTAATATATCCTTACATAATTTTTGTTGTTGTTTTATCTTTTTTTTATGTTTTATGGAAAATAGAAAAAACAAGAAAATTTTTATTAGGTCTTTTAAAAAAAAATGATTATAAGTTCCGTAATATAATCCACGATATTATGATAAGCTTTGAAAAGATCTCATTAAAAAAAACAATTTTATTGACTATTTATGCTACTATATTCAATTTTTTTTCAGTGCTAATCTATTACATCATATTCGCATCAATAAACATTAAAGTTCCCTTTAATTATATCTTGATATTTATGCCCTTGGTTATGTTAATAAGCCAAATACCGATTACAGTATCAGGGTTTGGAACAAGAGAAGCTGCTATTGTAATTTTATTTTCAAAATTTGCTGATGCAGAAGCTCTTTTAAGTGTAGGATTATTAGTTTCCTTTGTAAATTACATGTTCCCAGCTTTAATAGGTTTATTCTTTGTTAGATCTTTTATTAAATCATTATAATATTCATAAAAAAAAAAAGATTAAAATAATTATTCAGTTGTATAAAAAACAAAAATATAAAATTTTACATTAAATTATTATTTTGTTAACATATTAACAAATAGAATTAAAAAATTGATTTATGTTAATCCATTAACATAACTTTTTTTCTATAAAATCTTACTTTCCATTTGTTTAAAACTTCTATCATCTCACTCTCGCTCCCCACAGGCATTAAAAAACAGCTGGGTACTAAAAATGATCCTCCAAATTCTTTAACTAATCCATTTTCTTTACCTCTCCCTTTAAGCAAATAAACAAACCTTACTCTGTCACTTTTCTTCAATCCAGAAAGAGAATAATAAAACAGACTATATGATTTAAGAGAATACTGCTCAGTTAATCTTTTACCTGTAATTAAACTAATTCCTTCGAAGAATACACTTTTAGCTAAATTGTGCATTTTAGTAAAAAAGTTATCTATAACTAAGTGGCTCACATGAAAATTACTACCTAACTCCTTGCTTACCTTACCTACTATTCCCAAATCAATATTATTCCTGAATATTAGACAAATATCTACATCTCTCGCAATAGTTTTTCCTTTGACCGCTGATCCAAATATTACTATATCAATTAATTCTTTATTAATAAATTTCTTTACTTTATTCCTCAACTTCAAATAATCTTTTGAGTTTTTCAACATTTTCTTTTAATTTTAATACATCCTTTAACTCCATTCTTATATTATAACTTTCCCTGTACTCTTTGAATAAAGGACTTATTAAATCATAAGCTTCAGAAAAATGTGTTTGCAGAAATAAAAATCTTTCAGAATGATTTTTAGGTATTAATCTTCTTTCCTTATATATTTTCCAGTCACATAATATTGCTATTGCCTTGAAATAATTACTAACTGCAGGATTGTATCTTTCTTTTTTTAATTCATCGTTTGCACTATTTAAAAAATCCTTAAAATTTGAGTATAAATCATTTTCTATGTTTTTCTCTTTCATGTTAACATATTAACTTATAACCACTATTTAAATCTTTTGGTTAATGAATTAACAAATTAATTATCGAAATTTTTTTTTTTTTTTATTTATTTAAGTCAAAATAGAACTCTGTCTAACTTTCGGGTGATAAAATAAACTGTCTATTAAGTATATACCCTACTTAATTTTAATTAGATTATACAAAAAAGTAACATTTAATGTTGTGAAATACAAGAAATTAACTACTAGTTCAATATTATCTAAACCTCTATATATACCATAAACTATTATAAATAGTGTAAATACAAATGAAATAGCATTTAAAAGATAATCAAATCTAAGCATTTCAAAATCCACCAACTATTTTTACCAATAAAATTATTATCCCTGTAATTCCCGCAATTATTCCTATTATTGCCAAAACATTTAAAACCGTTCTCCAAAATTTTTTCCAATCCATTTTGTTCACCTTCTGAAAGTTTTATTATTTTTTTATGTTTAAATAGTTTTTTTTTTTATGATTAAAAATTTCTTTAACAGTTTTTAATTGACCTACTTACTTTATATTGTAGCTTATATTTAATTTTTTCTATCACCCGGATAGACAATAAAAATCAACAGCCGTAAATTAGACAGAGCCATCTAATTTAACTGATAGTTTCTTTTTCTTACATAATACTATAAAATACTTACATAGTATTATAAAAATTATATTAATACTTACATAATCCTATAAAAACAAAAGATTTATATATAATCTATACTTACATAGACTTCTGGGGCATACAAAGACTGATTCTAAGGGTGTATAGTAAAAAGAGGCCCAGAAAATAAAGACTGAAAAAAAAACAGAATCTTTTTTAGTAGATGCCTTAATTAATGATAGTTCTCAGAATGCTGTATTAAAAAATTATCTTTTAAAACTAAATAAGGTTGAAATTATTGACTTCTTTATTGACTATATACAAAAAGAAAAATCTCCTGTTACAAAAGCACCAATCTCTATCTTTAAGATTAAGTCTTTAAGTTCCTTAGAGCTTATTGTAAAATATCTTAAAGAGAATCTAAAATTAACTAACATCAAGATTTCTAATTTGCTTAACAGGAGCCCACAAACTATTTTTACAACCTATAAAAATTCTATAAAAAAATATCCTAAAGCATTGCCAGTAGAATCTTCTTCTTATGATATACCAATTAGCATCCTCAAACAAAGAAAATTATCTACTTTAGAGGCTATAACTTCTTACTTAAAGGATAATTTTGATCTTACATTCCATAATATTGCTTTACTGTTGAATAAGGATGATAGAACTATTTGGACTGTTTACAATAGAGGCAAGAAAAAATGATATTCAAAAATTCATATTCAAGAAAAATTGAGCAAGAAGAAAACTG
>CAYXTQ010000042.1:6990-7820 GCA_964467845.1 uncultured Methanosarcinales archaeon
AAAAAAAAAAAAAAGGTGATTGAATGTTTTATGGACAGAATTGTAGTGGAAGGTTAGGAGAAAGAAAAACTGTAATTAGTATAGTTGGCAGTAAAAATGACTTTAATTTTGTTAAGTTTTTAGATGAATTTAAGATAAAAAAGATCAAAAAAGAGCTTAACAAAAATTATTTTTCTATTGCTCTGGAGTTAGCAAGAAAATACAATATTAAAGTTTCATTAGTAATAATTCAAAGTAGCGAGTCTGGTGGTTGGAGATCTATTATTGAGAATTATCCAAAATGGTTTAGTAAATTATATGGCATAGTTTGTTTTAAAGCATTAAAGCCAATAATCAATAAAAATGTTTATCTGCAGATGGATAGGGAATATGATATAAAGACACAAAGCATTGCTGCTGAGACTATTAGGAAATTATCTTCTGATTTCAATATTAAAATTAAAGATAATGATATCTACATTAGAAAAGAAAAGGAACACCCTTCTGCTAGAATAATTATCGCAGATTTATTTGCTAGAGGATGCTTTAGAAATTATGATTGTAGTTCATTAATTATGAATAAAAAATTAGATATTAAAAATGAAATCAAGAATATATTCAGAAGATAAATCCGCTAATGATAAGTCCACAAGGGACTGTATCATTAGTAGAATATGTTGTAGTAGGTTTAATTACTATATAAACTTTATGGAAAATGAATCATAAAACAAAAAAGACATTAATTGCAACATTGATTTTAGCAGTGATAGTTATAGCATTCTTTTTAATTAAAGGCAGAATTACAGGTTTTGCAGTAATAACTGAAGAAAAAATATTTACAGATACCTTAG
>CAYXTQ010000043.1:0-7625 GCA_964467845.1 uncultured Methanosarcinales archaeon
AGATATTCTGCAGCAGGGTCAGTAATTATTTGAACATAATCATTTTTTTTTATTTGTGCAGACCATTCTACAAGTGTCTTTGCAGCTTTTATTATCCTTGGATATTCCATATTGAACTGAAATGTAAAAGCAAGAAATATATAAATGTTTTTAAAACTAAATATGGAAAGAAAAAAAAAAAAATATCAACATCAAATACCATTAAAAATCAATAAATAATAAAAAAAAAAAAACTCAAATTATTTAACAAATAATTGTTATCATTAGTATAACACCTAATGTTAATATTGGTTAATAAAAAAAAAAAAAAACCAAAAACAATATAAAATACCTATATTTTATAGCTTTAAAATGCTTTCAATTCAGGAAATAATAGATATTGTACTTATGACTTTGTTTATTGGATTTATTTTCTCTAGATATTTCAGGAGAAAACCAGTAAGAGAGTATGACCCTTTAACTTATTACCAGAAAAGCACCTTGTTAGAGGATATTAAATGGGGGGCAATAATAGCAGCTCCAGCTGTAGTTTTGCATGAACTAGCTCATAAGTTTATGGCAATTGCTTTTGGTGCACAAGCTACATTATATGCTCCAAGTTTATTTGGCATACCTTATGGAATGTATCTTTTTGTAATTTTGTTGAGTTATCTAAGATTTCCAGTAATATTTTTTGTAGGAGGTTATGTTGCTCATACTCCTTTAGCAGCTTTACCTTCAGCAATAGTTGCAATAGCAGGTCCTTTGATTAATTTTATTTTATGGTTAGGTTCTATAATTGTTATAAAAAATAAACTTGTTAATAGAAAATATTTTGAGTCAATACATTTAATGGGTAAGTTAAATATGTTCTTGTTTATATTTAACATGATACCTATCCCTGGTTTTGATGGGTTTAATTTTATTATAAGTTTGATTGGTTTATTTTAATAAAACAAAATATTTATATATAACATACTGCATTCCTATAGAATGCTAACGAAAATTTTATTAACTAATAATTCTTTAAAATTTAATAGGGTGGATTATCAATGGTAAGGTATATTGTTGTTGTTGGCGGAGTAATGAGTGGTGTTGGAAAAGGAGTAACAACAGCCTCTATAGGAAAAATTCTCCAGGAATATGGTTATAAAGTTACTGCTATAAAGATTGATCCGTACATAAATTATGATGCTGGAACATTAAGGCCAACAGAGCACGGTGAAGTTTGGGTTACAGATGATGGTGGAGAAATAGACCAAGATTTAGGAAATTATGAAAGATTCTTTGGAATTGATTTATCAAGGAAGAACTGCATCACTACGGGCCAGATTTATAAAACAGTTATTGACAGGGAAAGGGCTGGAGGCTATTTAGGTCAAACTGTGCAGTTTATTCCGCATATTCCTGATGAGATTAAAAGGAGGATAAGGGAGTCAAGTAAAGGTTATGATTTTGCTTTGGTTGAGATTGGTGGTACAATAGGAGATTATGAGAATATTCCATATCTTTTTGCAATGAAGAGTATTGAACGTGAGTTAGGGGGAGATGATGTAATATATGTTCTAATTACATATCTACCAATTCCATCTCATATTAAGGAAATGAAGACAAAACCAACACAACAGGCAATAAGGATGTTGTCAGAGAATGGAATTTTTCCAGATTTTATTATTTGCAGAGCAGCAAAACCAGTTGATGCTGTAAGAAAAAGAAAGATAGAAGTTTCTGTAAATATTCCAACAGACCATATTATTTCAGAGCCTGATATTAAGACAATTTACCAAATTCCTCTTGATTTAGAGAAAGAAAAATTAGGATTAAAAATATTAAAAAAATTTAATTTAAAACAAAAAAAAAAAATAGGTTTAAAGGAGTGGAAAAAACTTGTAGACAATATCCAAAATCCAAGAAAAAAAGTCAATATCGCAATAGTTGGAAAATATGTTGATATTGGGGATTATAATCTGGCAGATTCTTATATTAGCATTAACCAATCAATAATTCATGCAAGCGCCCAACTTGATACTGGAGTTAATCTTACTTGGATTGATTCAAAGAAATTAGAAAAAGATTCCAAAACTGTAAAAGAATTTAAAAAATATGATGGAATAATAATTCCAGGAGGTTTTGGTGGTAGTGGTGTTGAAGGAAAAATAAAGGCAATAGAGTTTGCTAGGAAAAATAAAATACCATTTTTAGGATTATGCTATGGGATGCAATTAGCAATAGTTGAATTTGCAAGGAACGTATGTGGTATGAAAGATGCAAATACAACTGAAGTGAATCCAAGAACAAAGTATCCAGTGATAGACATTCTACCAACACAGAAAAAAATTATTGCAGAAAGTAAATACGGCGGAACTATGAGGTTGGGAGCATATGCAGCTATGTTAAAAGATAATTCTCAAGTTTTAAAATTATATAAGGAAACTTCTAGGTTAAAGGAAGATACTTTAAGGTTAAATTTATTAAAAAAGGATAAAAGCCAAGGATTTAGGCTAGGTAAACTAGAGAAAAAACCTGTTGTTTTAGAGAGACACAGGCACAGGTATGAGGTTAATCCTAGGTTTGTAAAAAAAATAGAAGAAAAAGGATTAATTTTTTCTGGTTGTCATATTAGGGAAGATGGAACAAAGTTAATGGAATTTATTGAATTGCCAAATCATCCTTATTTTATAGGAACACAAGGACATCCGGAGTTTAAATCTAGGCTAGGAGATCCAGCGCCATTGTTTTATGGCTTTTTGAAAGCTGCTATTAATGTCTCTAAGTAGTAACCATAACATTTTTAAATAAACTTCTATTTCTCTGAACAACTAAGGGGGCTATTATGGAAGAAGAAAAAAACAAATTAAAAAAAATATTAGATAAAATAAAAGACTTTTATGATAGAAAATATAAGAAACTAATGATAATCCCTATTTTACTATTAATACTTGCTATTGGCCAGATAACTTATCAAACTATAACAACAGGAGATTTTTTAAATAAAGGTGTAAGCCTTAAGGGAGGAATTACTTTAACAATTCCAACAAAAAATGAGTTTGATATTAAAAATTTAGAAAAAGAAGTTTCATCTGATTTTCCGAAAAATGATATTTCTGTAAGAAGTTTAAGTAGAACAGGTTCAAAAATAGGAATAGTTATAGAAGCAGATATAAATCCAGATAATAAAGAAGAATTAGAATCTTTTTTAAGCAAAATAGAGACTTTATTTAACATAAAGAGGCAGGATTATGTAATAGAAATAGTGGGTTCTTCTTTAGGAAGATCTTTCTTCAGAGAAACCTTTTTCGCTTTATTATTGGCTTTTGTTTTCATGTCAATTGTTGTTTTCCTTTATTTCAAATCATTTGTGCCAAGCATAGCTGTTATATTATGCGTATTATCAGATATAATTGTAACTTTAGCTATAATTAATATAGTTGGTATTAAATTAAGTACAGCAGGTATTGCTACCTTCCTAATGCTTATAGGTTATTCTGTTGATACAGATATATTGTTATCTTCAAGGGTATTGAGAACAAAAGAGATTAGTGTTTCAGAAAGGATTTTCAGCGCAATAAAAACAGGAGTAATGATGACTCTGACTGCAATAGCTGCTGCAACAGTAGGTTACTTATTTACCAAGTCAGATGTTATAAAACAGATGATGATTATTTTAATAATAGGCTTAGTAGCTGATTTGATTTACACTTGGATACAGAACGTAGGTATCTTAAGGATATACGTAGACAAAAAAAAAAAAAAAGTAAGTGAATCAAATGAATAGGAGATTAAAAAAAGTATTTTCAAATTTAAGAGTAATAATAGCATTAGTATGTTTATTGCTGGCTTATGTTGCAATTAATGGAGGCATTATACCAAATTTTAACAGAGACGGAGTTGCAATAAGAAATGTTGTTCAGAACAGCTCTACATCTTTGGCAGGAATAGAAAGCCCAAAAGCTAACATAAGGCCCGTAGCAAGGGAAAGGATTCTTTATATAAACAATAAGCCAGTACACAATATTGAAGATTATTATAATATTCTAAGTGGATTAGTTCCGAATCAGACAATAACTATAAAGACAAATAAGGATTCTTATAAAATTATAACAAAGGAAGATAGTATGGGTGTTGATTTAGGCCTTACTGTTTATAATGCTCCTACAAATAATATTAAAAAGGGTTTAGAATTGCAAGGCGGAACAAGGGTTCTATTACAGCCAGAGGAAACTATAGATGATGAGACACTAGACGATCTTATGCTAACTATGGAGCAAAGGCTTAATGTTTATGGATTAAGTGATATTATAATAAGAAAAGCTTCTGATTTACCTGAATATTTGGGAGGTACTGGAAATCAATTTATTGTTGTTGAAGTTCCTGGAGTAAATGAAGAAGAGGTTAAAGACCTGATATCAAAACAAGGAAAATTCGAGGCAAAGGTAGGAAACACAACAGTTTTCAAAGGCGGGAATGACATAACTTATGTTTGCAGGTCAGCAAATTGTGCTGGAATTGATCCTAACACTGGCTGCGGCCAATCAGGAAACCAATGGTTCTGTAGATTTAGGTTTGCAATTGCTTTAAGCCCAGAAGCAGCACAAAAACAGGCAGAGGCAACAAAAGATTTAGATATTGTTCCAGGAGAGGAAGGCTCAAGACAACAGTACTTAAGTGAAAAATTAATACTTTTCCTTGATGATATCCAGGTTGATGAATTAAATATAGGAGCTGACTTAAAAGGAAGGGCTGTTACAGATATTGAAATTTCAGGTAGCGGCATAGGCATTACACAAAATGAAGCAGTATTTAATTCATTAAAAAATATGAAAAGATTGCAGACAATTCTTATTACTGGTTCATTGCCTGTTAAACTTAATATTGTTAAAACAGATTCAGTCAGCCCAGTAGTTGGAGAAGAATTTGTCAAAAATGCTCTTTTTGTAGCTTTATTAGCATTGATTGTAGTATCCTTAATAATCTTCCTAAGGTACAAACGATTAAAACTTATAATACCTATGGTCCTTACCTCAGTTTTTGAAGTAATCTTATTGCTTGGAGTTGCATCATTAATTAATTGGAACATAGATATCGCTTCAATTGCAGGAATCATAATAATGATTGGTACAGGCATAAATGACCAGATTGTTATAACAGATGAAACATTAAGTGGAGAATCAAAGCAAATAATATATGACTGGAAAAAAAGAATCAAAAGAGCACTTTTCGTTATAATGGCTGCTTATTCTACAATTGTTGTGGCTATGCTACCTTTAATACAGGCTGGAGCAGGATTACTAAAAGGTTTTGCAATAACAACTATTATTGGAGCAACAGTAGGAGTCATTATAACCAGGCCAGCTTATGCAAATACTATTGAAATTTTATTAAAAGAATGAAAAATGTAAAACATTTTTCAAGTTAAAATTTATTTTTTTTAAAAAAAAAATAAAAAAAAATTAGAATGAAAACAAAATCTTGGGCAATTGCTTTAATGTTTTTTTGTACATTAGTAACTGCTAGTGCGCAGATTTCTTGGAAACTGGGTGTAATTAATATAAAGCCGGGTTTGATTAATGTTCTCAATTTAGGGATACTGCTTGGCTTTTTTTTGTATGGTGTTGGTGCTGTAATTATGATAATCTGCTTGAAATATGGTGAATTATCAGTTATATATCCTATAATTGCCCTAAGTTTTATCTGGGTGAATATTTTCTCTCCAAAATTTTTTCCTAGTGACTCAATGAATATATTAAAATGGATTGGTATCTTATTTATTATAGGAGGAGTTGCCTTTGTAGGTATAGGAAGCAAAAAATAAAAAGAAAATAATAAAAATAAAAAAAAAAAAAATTTAAAAAAATGACAACTGCAATTTTATCAATGATAATTGTATTTTTTGCAACTATGATTGGAGCAGTTGGCAGTTTATTTTTGAAGTATGGCTCTGAACATTTTGCTTTAAATTTGAAAAAGCTATTAACGAACTATAAAGTAATCTTTGGTTTATTTCTTTATGGAATAGCATCAATATTGTTTATAATTGCCTTAAGAAAAGGAGAACTTACTGTGTTATATCCAATGACATCCTTATCCTATATTTGGATTAGCCTTTTGTCTATAAAGTTTTTAAAAGAGAAAATGAATAAATTTAAATGGCTTGGTATTTTGTCTATAATAGTCGGTGTTACACTTATCGGTTTAGGAAGTTAAAATGCATGCAATAATCATATCATTAGGCGGTTCGTTAATAGTACCGGAAAATATTGATGTAAATTTTTTGAAAAAATTTAGAAAACTGATTCTGGAGTATGTTAAAAAAGGAAATAAAGTTGCAATAATGTGCGGCGGTGGAAGAACTGCTAGGTATTATATTAAAGAAGCAAATAAGGTAAAAAAAAATACAAACAGGAATAATGATTTAATAGGTTTAATGGCAACAAGGCTTAATGCAGAACTTATTAGAGCAATTTTTTCTGATTATGCTTATAATAATGTTGTTTATGACCCGACAAAAAGAATTAAAACAGATAAGAAAATAATTATTGGAGCAGGTTATCTGCCAGGATGCTCTACAGATAAGGATGCTGTCTTATTGGCAAAGACGCTTAATTCTAAAACAGTTATCAATTTAACAAATGTTGATTATGTTTATGACAAAAATCCAAAAATTTACAAAGATGCAAAACCTATTAAAAAAATTTCTTGGAAAGATTTTTTAAAGATTACAGGAACAAAATGGAAGGCTGGCAGAAATGTTCCTTTTGACCCTCTGGCTGCAATTGAAGCAAAGAAATCAAAGTTAAAAGTTATAATTATTAATGGAAATAATTTGAAGAATTTTAAGAATGTTTTATATGGAAAGAAATTCAATGGAACTGTTATTAAATAAAATCAGAAATTTTATGCTTTATTTCTTCATGCCATAACCATCCAAGTAAAATTATTGCGTCTATAGCAACAGGCAAGTTTGTTATATTAAAATAATCTAGGATATGTATTTTCCAAGCTTGTAAGGAAAAAGGAAATAACCACATAATTCCTTCATAGTTACCTCCTCCAATAAGATAATCTAGGGAGATATGTAGCAGTATAGTAAAAGTTGCAACGAAAAAATAAGTTGCAGTTTTGTGTTTTTTATTTTTCAAGAGTATTATTGCTGGTATTAAAAAAAATAATGCAAAGAATGGTGTATGAGTAATACCTCCATGCTGAAACAACCATGGAACATTAAATTTTAAGGATTCTGCCAATATTCTTAAAGCAAAGTCTGTATCTGGCAATAATCCAAAAAATCCTGCAAGAAAAATAGTATGTATGTTTTGTAACATAGTCTCTGTATAAATCAACCAATATTACAGAGGTTAAAACATGCGTTACTGCCAGAGGCATATTAAGTTTTAGAATTTTTAATTTTAAAAATGTTTTGGTTTTTAAATACAAAAGTTTTAAATATTCTTAATTGCTAAAGTAAAATTAATGGATATCATAAAAAAAATTAAAGATATTAGAAGATTTGAACAAATTATACACGCACTTTTTAAATATGAATTCGGTTTTATAATAAAAAGTTTAAAGCTAAAAGACCATCTTTCATTACAACAAAGATTGCAGAAAGAGAGGTTTGAAGAAACAGAAACAAAACCTTATAAAAT
>CAYXTQ010000044.1:0-7398 GCA_964467845.1 uncultured Methanosarcinales archaeon
AAAAAACAAAGATTTTAAAAATAACAAAGGAAAACAGCTTATTATGACTCGTATTGCTGTAATACATAAGGACAGATGTAATCCTATTGGATGTGGAAATTATCTTTGTATTAGAGTTTGCCCTATTAACAGAGCTGGAAAAGAATGTATTGTAAAAGGTGAAGACAATAAGCCAAGGATTGATGAAAGTTTATGCACTGGTTGTGGCATCTGCCCAAAAAAATGCCCATATGAAGCAATAAGCATTATTAATTTGCCAGAAGAATTAAAGGAAAATCCTACCCATCAATATGGAATTAATGATTTTAGGCTTTATAATTTACCAATCCCAAAATTCGGAAAAGTTGTTGGAATTATTGGAAAAAACGGAATTGGAAAATCAACAGCAATTAAAATATTAGCAGGAGTGTTAAAGCCCAACTTTGGTAACCTAGAACAAAAAGAAATAGACTTCAAGCAATTAATAGATTTTTTTAAAGGAACTGAAGCTCAATTATTCTTTGAAAAAGTCAGGGATAAAAAAATAAAAATCAGTTACAAATTACAACAGGTTGACCTAATTCCAAAACAGGTTAAAGGAAAGGTAAGAGATTTATTAAAAAAAGTAGATGAAAGGAATAAATTCAATGAGATTGTTGAAAAATTAGAGCTAAAAGAGATTTTAGACAATAACATAAATGAAATTTCAGGCGGAGAGTTGCAAAGGGTTGCAATTGCTGCTACTGTTCTAAAAGATGCTAACTTATACATATTTGACGAGCCAACTTCTTACTTAGATATTAAACAAAGAATAAAAATCAGTAAATTTATCAAGCAATTAGCTAATGAAAAGACAGCTGTAATGGTTGTAGAGCACGACCTTATTATCCTAGATTACATGGCTGATTTAGTGCATATAATGTATGGAGAGGAAGCTTGCTACGGTGTTGTTGGTTTGCCAAAAACAACAAGAACAGCTATTAATGTTTATCTTGATGGTTACTTAAAAGAAGAAAATATAAGATTCAGGCCATATAAAATTAAATTTGAGGAAAAGCCTCCTGTAAAAACTATAAGCAGCAATTTGCTAATTAGCTGGAATAACATTTACAAAAAATTAGGTAAGTTTGAGTTAGAGGCTAAGGAAGGTTCTTTATATAAAAATGAGGTTATTGGTGTTTTAGGAGAAAACGGAATTGGAAAAACAAGCTTTGTTAAAATATTGGCAGAAGTAATAAAGCCTGATAAAGGAAATATTAACGAAAAAGTTAAAGTTAGCTATAAACCCCAATACTTAGAAAACTCTGATGAATTAGTTGTAAATGTTTTACAGGAAGCAATAAACAAATACACAAATCAGATTATTAATCCTTTAGGAATCAAAATTTTGTTAACAAAAAAATTAAATGAACTTTCAGGTGGAGAATTGCAAAGGGTTGCGATAGCCAAATGCTTAGCTCAAGATACCCAATTACATTTATTGGATGAGCCTTCTGCTTACCTAGATGTAGAGCAGCGTTTATTAGTTTCAAAAGTGATTAAAGACGTTGCAGAAGAAAAAGGAAAATCTATTTTAGTTGTTGACCATGATTTGATGTTTATAGATTATTTAAGCCAGAAATTACTTGTTTTTACAGGCAAACCTGCTATAAAAGGCAAAGTAAATGGTCCTTTTGAAATGGAAGAGGGAATGAATTTATTTTTGGAAGATATTCAAATTTCATTTAGAAGAGATGAACAAAGCAGACGTCCTAGAGCTAATAAAGAAGACAGTGTAAAAGATAGAGAACAAAAGAAAAAAAACAAGTATTATTATGCCTGACTACCACTTATAAACCTTTAAACATTTATTATTGCATTCATCAATGCAGTCTCTAAAACATTCTGGTTCTATGGTAAGATCTTCCCTAACGCAATTTTTCTTGCAAACCATATATTGGCAATCCTGCAAACAGTCATCTAATTTAATTGCTTTATCCATAATATTTTTTTCTTCAATAATCCTCTCTTCTGATAAGGGTTCTGCAGTTCTTCCTGAAACCTTCATCATATATGCTGGTTCCTTCTTTTGATTATTAGAAACAAATGATAAGACAATAATTGCTGCAATAGCTACTATTACTACAATATAAAATTTTGATTTTTCTTTTTTAGTCATTTTACAATAATCATAGATTCAGATTATATAAATTTTTCTATGCTCTGCCCCTGCTTTCACCAAAAACAACACCTGAGGCAATTAAATGTGCAACCCTTATTGGTTCTGGTATTAAACTATGAGTGCTAGTTATTTTCAAAATAGATTTTGCTTTTTCTATAGAAAGATTTGCTAATTGACAATAAATATTATTAACACTATACACCTGTCCAGCTTTATCTATTAATTTTATTTTATTTTTTTTTTTTATTCTAACTAAAGTTTTTTTTATTGTTTCAATATCTGGTTTCTTTCTAACAACTACAATAACAGGAATATTTGTTTTCTTGCTTAGTTTGTTAATATCTATGATGTTAAACCCGCCCAAAGCAATCCCATCCAGCAAAATACACTGCAGTTGTGGTTTAAATTTGCAAGAATTAATCATTTTAATTAACTTAGAAGTCGCATTATTCCCATCAACCTTTACTTTAGTTGATAAAATTCCATCTAAAAAAACTCCGCCTCTAAAAATTGTTCCAATAACTAAAACATTTCCATACTTAAACTTCTTGAAAGGTGAATCATCTATCCCAATAACTCTTATTTCTTTTTTCATCCTACTTTCCTTACAAAAGTTAAAAATCCTGTATGGTTTATAATAGAGGTCTTTGGCCTTACAACCCTCTCCCTAATATCCCATTCCCTTTGTATTATTTCAATAGTTTTGATATGTATAAGATTCTTGTTTTTATTTATATCATTAACAAAATCCATAACTTGCGGTATAGTTGGCGAGTAAGAAACAATAAATCCTCCAACTTTTAATGCCTTATCAGCATACTTCAAAACCTTCCATGGTTCTGGCAAGTCTAAAGTGATTAAATCAATATTTTTTTCATCTATTCCTTGATAAATATCTTTATTTTTTATTCTTAAATTTTTCAAATTAAGTAATTTTTTATTATGTTCTGCTACTTTTAAAAAATCCTTCCTTATTTCATAACTAACAACCTCTTTTGTAATATTTGCTAAAAAACATGCTAAAGCCCCTGAACCAGTTCCAGCATCTATAATTTTACTTTTTGAATTAATTCCAGTCTCAGCTATTATTATGCCCAAATCCTTTAAAGTTATGATTTGAGGCATGCGCTTTATTTTTTTATATGCATCTATAAATGATGGTGTAAATACAAAAAACTCCTTCTTAGTATTAGATATTACTTTACCATTCTTCCTTAAATCCTTTGCTTTAATATAACCGAATTGTGTATGAAAGTCCTTACTCAAATCTCTTACATAGAACTTCTTTCCTTCATTTGTTATTAATATTTTTTTTATTGTTTCCATTTTAGAAAATAAAAAAGCGGAGGATGGGACTCGAACCCATGAATAATCGGTATCAACATTTCATCGCATTAAGCTCATCATACCGTTTTTTTACAGTAAAATACTGCAGCCGATCGCTTACTACATCAGCAGATAACTGATGATAACTTAGCCGCTTGGCTACCTCCGCTTATAAAAGCATTATGCCAGAAATATATATTCATTTATAAATATTATTGAAAAAATGGGCCTGCGAGGACTTTCAATACCAAATATATTGAGTCTTTGGCAAATTTGAACCCCGGATCTACAGCTTTCCTTCAAAATTATAGAAGGCTGTCGCCTTATTTACCCAACTAGGGGCTTGAGCGAAGCGAAACCCCTGAATTTTGGTCAAGCTTTTTGCTTGCCAAAAAGATTGCCAGGCTAGGCTACAGGCCCATTAAAGCTAAGAATTTATTTTTTATTTATAAATCTTGTTAAAAAAGAATATCTTCCCAATCTTTGGCATGCATAGTGCACTGTTTCTTTAAATCCCAATATACCCAACACTCTCTACCAAATTTTTCCCATTTAACACATCCTTTACAGCATTCTGGTATTTCCATTTTACTGAGTATAATATTTTACGGCTTTAAATATTTTACTGTTTTTAGTTTTATATTCTATATTCCAAAGTAATACCAAAATTTTAAATAATATACTAAATTAAATATTTATATGGTAGATTATTTAATGTTTATAAGGGATCTTTTTCTTGCAATTATACTAGGAGGTATAATAGGCTTTGAAAGACAAAAGGAAGGAAAACAAGCAGGAATTAGAACACATGTTTTAGTATGTGTTGGATCAATGTTATTTTCCTATATTGCAGTAAGTGCTTATGGTATTACAGATGCTGCTTCCAGGATAGTGCAGGGCATAATAACAGGTATTGGTTTCTTGGGAGCAGGCACTATTATTATCTCAAAAGAAAAGGTTAAAGGATTAACTACAGCAGCAGGCATCTGGGTTGTTGCTGCAATTGGTGTTGGAATTAGTTATGGTTATTATCTGATTGTTATTATAACTACAATATCTGTCATATTAGTTCTGGTGTTTAATGATTATTGGCTTTTGAGAAATAAAGAGAAATAAAAAATTAAGGCAGCCATGTCTTTGGATTCTTTAGTTTATCAGGCAAATATTTCTCTATGACATAATTTAATCCCCACTTTGCTAGTGCCTGCTGTTCCGCCCTAGCTTTCATCTTATACATCTGATTTAATGCCTTTTGCCATTCTTTATGATGTCGTATGAAAGGGTCGTTCTTTAATAAATCCTTTATTTTTTTTAAATCAACTTCTTTTAATGGATGTGTAGGTAATTTATAATCAATTATATCTTGGGGTGTTACGCCTAAAAACTTTGCTTGAGGTACACAGAAAAATTTGTTTATATGTGCTGCATTTCCAGAACCTACTTTAAGAGTTCTGTATATTGACCCAAACCCATAGGGATCTCCATCTGTAAATGCATAGACTGGTATTTTCTTATCCTCTGAAAGTCTTCTTACAAACCTTCTGCAAGCCCTTGTAGGAACTCCTCCCATACTAACCAGAATGCAATTTGCCTTTTTCCAATATTTATGTTTTACAAGTCTTTGAAACATACCTGCTGTTTCAATTGCTAGAATAAACTTTGCATCTGTCTCGAATTTTAGATGCTCTACAGAAATTGGAATTGAATAAGCGCCTGAACCAAACTTTGTACAGTCTATCTTTATTGGCTTTTTTGTTTCAGGGTCTATGTCTATAACAATAAGCTTACCAGCAATTTCTCCTCCTTTTTCTTCTGGAATAAAGCCAAGTTGTTCCCTATTAACCATCATCATAGCTTCTATGTCATCCATTATCATATCAGATTCAGGTTGTTCTCTGAAACGAGCTTCTTGCCAGTTTTTGCTTACATAATATGCTTCTCTTTTTGTTGCTATATCATCCTTTTCAATCAATTCCTTGCTTAAAGACATCATGCGCAGAGTTTGAGCAAATGTTTTGACAGAAGATGCTGTTAATGTCCTTAACTTCGTTTTGCCTAGTAACTCAAAATACCCCTCTTTAGGATCATACTTTACATTACTCAATGCTCTAAGTGGTGACTTTAACTGTGGTTGTTTTTTCTTGATTATTTTATTGTAAATATCTTCTGATATCTCTTTTATCTTGCTTAGCGCTTTACTCATCTTCTTCAACCCCTTCTTTTCCTATTGCTGCTAAATCCTCATCATAATCCGGATTATCTACCCTTATTTTTTCTAGTTCTCCTCTATGTCTCTCTAATATTTCTGCAAGCAACTTCTCTATTTTTTTTTCCTCAATTTCTTTAAGGTTCAAAAGTTCCTTGAGAGCCGAAGCAACATGCGGTATATATGTTTCAATATAGCTCCTTTTATTAGTCTCAGCTAAAACGCGCTTTTTCTTGTGTATATAAGAAACAAGCTTTCTGCCACACTCCTGCAAAGCTAATTTAATTTCCTTAATAATTTCAGGATAATGAGCAATAGCTTCCTTGCTTTCAGAAGTGAATGGAACCCACACAGAAGCAATATGAACAACTATTGTAGCAGGTCCAATAGGCAATGCTCCTTTACTCTGACTAAGGCCATAATTACGCCACATAGTATTGATTATTGATCTTGTAATAGCACAAGCTCCTTGTTGATAAAGCAGTGGAACCATATTTGCAAACCTTAGTAATCTTACAGTATCTTCCTGATTCTGTTCACCACCATAAGCAATTCCTGCTTCAATTATAAAAGGATTTCCGCGGTACACAGCAGGCGGTCTTGTGGTTGAACAATAAAATTCTGCATTAATCTCTTTTCTCAAGCCCTTTTCAAGTAAATCTGCACCTATAGGACTTATGCAGTCTGTAGGAGGGGCAATAATCTTTGTTTTGTTAATACCTTCCAAAATCTTTTCTGCCATCTCTCTTGTAACTTGGCTTGGTTTTGTATTAGGTAATAAGGCAGCATTTTCACAAATTTGTTTTGCAGTTCCAGGCCCGACTCTTGAAAATTCATTTATCAAAAAAGACTGTAATGTTCTTGCTTCAGTATTTTTTAACATATTCATTAATACACCTAATTCAACTCCATAAGGATGTGGCTTGATTTCAACAGGCTTTTTTGGCAGTTTATCAGTTGCTCTTGCAAATATAGTCTGCTCTGCTTTAGGATTTGTGTAAATAATAGTTACATGTGGATTAATAATTGCGGTTTGTTTTAGATATTGATCAATAGATTGTGAACCTGCTTGATAACTTCCATCCAGTTCAATTTCTATCTTTGTTCCATGATTTTTTTTCCACTCAACAACTTCTTCTTTTAAAATTTCAGGCTTATTTTTATGTGTATCAATTTTTAATTCGTAATAATGCGCTGGCTCTTTAGGAGAAATCTTAGATGTAATTTTAGCTGGCTTGCCAGTTGTAAGCTGGCCATACAAAACAGAAGCTGATATACCAATACCTTGCTGACCCCTGCTTTGAGACAATTTAAAGAACTTAGAACCGTAAAGCAATCTTGCAAAAATTGGTGGAATTTGTTTTTTTACAATACCTGGACCATTATCCTCAACAATTACTTTAAACCTGTCATTTTGTAAATCAACAACATCAACAAGAACTTCTGGTAAAACATTACCTTCTTCACAAGCATCTAAGCTGTTGTCTACTGCCTCTTTTATTGTTGTCATTAATGCTTTTTTTTTATTATCAAAACCCAACAAATGCCTGTTGCGTGCAAAAAATTCTGCTACACCTATCTCACGCTGCTTTTTTGCTAATTCAACTGCAATTGGAACTTCTTCTTTCTCCATTTTTTTTTTTTAATCAATATTTAATTTATCATTATTTCTTATGTCAAAAACCACCATTCATAAAATATTATAATATTCCTTATCGCAAATGTA
>CAYXTQ010000045.1:0-7183 GCA_964467845.1 uncultured Methanosarcinales archaeon
GGAATGTTTTTATGTGCATATTGATAGTGTGTGGTTTTTGAGCATGCTCAGAAATCACAAGAAAATCTCTGATTTTCTGTGACACCGGAAATCTCATGAAAATCTTTTTGATTTTCAGGAGATACAGGAAATCTACGATTTCCTTGTATCTTTGATTTCCTTGTGTCTTCGATTTCCGACACATAGCAATATGGCGAGCGGATAAGGCAAAGTTTTTTTTTTTTTTAAAAATTTTTATAATAATAAAATAAAAAAAAAAATAATAAAAACCGGAAAAAAAAGTGCACAAATAATTGTGAACGTATTATAACACCAATTGGCTCATTAAATTATTGAATAAATAATAAAAATTGATTTATCGATAAGTTTAAATATATGTAATCATAACGTTTTCTTATCATAATAATAAGAGGTGATTTTAATGGATAAGAAGGGAATTGTTACGCATCCAGTTACTTTATTTATAGTTGGAGTTATTGTTGGACTTATATTGGCAGTATTGATTTGTAAAGATATAATAAATATTAACTTAGGTTTCTGTTAAGATTTTTTTTTTTTATATTATTAAATTATTAAATTTTCTATAAAATAAAAAACAAAATTACTGGCAATAATAAACAACCCATTGAATGAGTTCTTTTAACCCCCAATGTTGGAGCTATAATCCCAAGTGCTGTTGAGGTAATTAAAATTAATATTCCAACCCAAGAAGAAAAAAAAAAAACCAGTAAAACTATTAATGCAATAACACCAATAACCAAAAAATTATAGTTTACCTTGTTCATTAAGTTTGAAAATATTTTGCTGAAGAACAAAGTCAGATAAGTAGCAAGTGATCCTGCAATTAAAGCAACTGCAACTAAAATAATTAATTCTGTAAGTGAAATACTTTTTACTATTTCCATTAATGCAACTATTGCTCCATTTCTTGCCTTATTTATAGTGTAAAAACTGACTAAACTAAATAAAAAGTTTACAGTGTTTATCCCGCTGATTAAAACCATAAAAGCATACTCTCCTATGTTGCCAACAATCTGCATTGCTATCACAGCAGCCTGCGCAGGCCCTAACCCTGGAAATAAACCAGTTAAAGAACCAGAAAAAACAGAAGCTGCAATTGCTTTACTTTTTTTTTTTAAAGGAATAGTTATAGATTCACTAATCCTTTGTTTTGGCAATAATACTTTTTGGTTTAAGGAAATTAATAAAACACTAACTCCAAATAACCCTGACAACATTGGAAGTAAAGGTTGGCTTATATTAGGTAATGTTAAAACAATCATTCCTAAAATTCCAGATAAGGAGAAAATAACAAAACTCCAGAATATTTTATTAATTTTTTTTTCTATTAGAATCATATAAACTACAACAGCTATCAGGATATAGCCTATGTATGGTTGCAGAAACTTATAAATTAAAGGAGCTAAGGGGATCATTAAAGGAAGTATTGCGATAACTGTTATTAGCGAAAGCAATGAGCCTATTACAGTTAATTTTACTGCTTCATAACCTTGACCATTGAGCAATAATCTATGGCCTGGTAAAACAGCTAAAGCCATATCTGCATCTGGCGCTCCTAAAAAAATAGAAGGAACCGCATCTAGAAAAGTATGCGTAATGCCCATTGCAATGATAAAAACTGCGATTGTTAAAGGTGTTGTAAAATTAAGCAAATAAGCAGATAAACTTATTAAAATAATAGATACTAAATTTATATGTACTCCTGGCACTAAGCCTGTTATTATTCCTGCTCCAGTACCCAATAAAGTAGCAATTAAAATATGCAATAACATTACTCTAACACCCTTATTCTCTGCGCTATAATCTCTAATTTACCGTTGTATTCTTCAATTTGTCCAATAATCTCTATATTATCTCCGTTGTATAATGAAATATTCTTGTTTTTATCTTTGAAAAGAATTATTGTAATAGTTGCTGGTTGTTCCAATTCTATAAATGTGACTTCATCAAGGTTAGTTATTCTAGAAATGGTTCCTATCAACTTTACATCTTCCTCAACATTTGCTTTATTTATTTTATCAATATTTTTTTCCTTAATCTCAATAGTATCTGAGATTATAAACAAAATAAATAAACCAATAATTCCACATATGAATGCTATTTTAATTAGTGTTTTTTCTTTCATTGATATAAGAAAGCATTATTGTTTTAAGAATTTTTTGGATAAGTTGAAGCATTATCTTAACTGTATGGTAATGTATTTTTTTTTTATTTTTTAATCAATAAAGAAAAAATCAATAACTTCACAAATAAGATTAGTCAAACTTAGTTTGCCTTAAGTACGAAGTTGAACATTTTTTTTTTTTAAAAATTTATTGAATTTATAATAAAATAAAAAAAAAACAAACTGGAACGAGTGTACAAATAATTGTGAAGATTATTATAAAACCTATTGATTAATCCTCTTTGTCCCAAATAACCTTCCATGTTATGATTTTATCTCCATAAAGAGAAGTTGTGTCATAGAATTTTTCAAAAGAATCTAAGCCAATACCATCAAAAAACAATAACCTAGTGAACATGCTGCCTGTAAGCTCTGGAGACATGAATGCAGCCTCAATGCTGTCCTGACTTTTTATTACAGCAACTCCAAAGCCAAGGGTGTCTTTTTTATTCATTACTAAATCAAAATTTTTATCATATACAAAAGCAACTGTTTTAGGATAGAATTTAGTGCCGTCAGGAGTTATTATGTATACCTCTTTATTTTCAAAATCAATAGTTACAGGAAATTGACTTTCTCCCTGTGAGAAATAGCAGATAGAAACATTATCTTTTTTTTTGCAATTCTGAAACCCTGAGAAGTAACCAGGCCAAGGAGCAATCCATGCATTTATTTCATTTTGATCTTTCAAAGAACTTATTTCTTGAATCCAACTTCTTGTAGTTTCTTCATTTATGTCATAGTCTTCTTTAAATTTATTTATAACATCCTGCTCAGGCATTGTTGAAATAACTGAGCTTAGATATGATCTTTTAAAGTTCCAGCTGCCGAAGTGAGCCCATACACCTCCTTTTCCAATCATATCTTCAGATGTTATAAGGAAATTTTCAGGTGGATTGCAATGACTATAATTTAACACCTTATCAATCTCTTGAGAATTAAAATCATGCTTCATAAGAATTTCTTTTGCTTTTCCTTTTTTTTCAACTATAATAGCATTAAGCACATCTATTGAATGCGGAGTGTCATTCATCTTTTCATTTATAGCATCAAATGCTTTATTGCCACCACAGTCTAACATTCTTAGAATGCCTCTAGACATATTTTCATCTGATGTTAATAATAATTTTCCAAGCCAATGTAGTTGAGGACTGTTTTGAGAAGCTCCATCAAGAGTAACCCTCCTGTCAGCAAAATACTTGAACCAATGCCCAAAATCCCACCATGAATTAATTATTGCATCAGGTTTTGACTCAGTTTTTATTTTTTCAAGGGTTACAGCCCACTCATCAGTTATGTTAGGCATATAATTCTGTGCAGCATTATAGCCAGCTCTTACAGGCGCTATAAGCAACCATAAAACAAAAAGAATTGTAATAAAATGTGCAACAATTTTTGGCAGTTTAAACATATTTTTTGCTGTTGATACTATTATCTTAATTATTCTTGTAAAGAACAGGGCTGCAAATATGCTTACAGGAATTGTCATTAGGAAAAGGAATCTGACTCCCGTCATAGTGAAATAAACTACCAAACATATGATTATAGCAAGCAAGAATACAGCATCTGGATGAAATTCTGATTCTTCTTTTGCTTTTAGGTGAGCATACATACCTGCAAAGATTGGGACCAGCAGCAAAAATACTAAGATACCTGTTGATGAGGATTTCAAAAATAAATAGAGAAAAAAGTCAAATAACAATAAAATAGAAAATAAAGCAAAATTTTTTTTAATAAATCTTGTTGTTGGGAATATTAAGAAAATTGTGCCAAGAATTGCCATCAAAAATAAAGGTATACGTAAAATGCTTCCAAAGCTTGATATAATCTCTGGAAGGCTCATACTATTAAACTCTGCTACTGTGGGAAGTACATTAGGCCAAAGGTTTGGGTTAGCAGCAACCTTAAATTTTAGCACGCTTAATTGTCCACTGATAACAGATAATAAATCAGATGGTGAAGCAAATAATATTCCATAAAAAAAGATAATTGCAATTAAAAATGAAAAAAAAACAAGAGCTATATCCATAAGCGGTTTTTTTAGTTCATTTATTTTTATTTTTTTTTCATCATACCATTTATGTAGGGTTATATATATTGCTGAAAGGACTGTTGATAAAATAAACAAATCAGCAAGATACCACCAACCTGTCCAAAATCTGGAATATATTGAAAGTGAAAAACCCGCTATAAAAGACCAGATATATTTTACTCTAGAAGTTTTTGCATAAAAACATTCAATAGCAAGCCATAGGAATAAAGCTTGGAATGCTATATTTACAATATCATTATCTGAGCCAAGACTTCTTGTAAGAACAAATTGATTTACATTAACTAATAGTGTTCCGATAACTGCAGCCATATTCCCACCTATTTTTCTTAAAAGAAGGAATAACGGAATTGTTAACAATAAGGAAAAAACCAAAGGTGTAAGGAAAGAGGCTTGCATTATGCTTATATCATGATTAAATATTTTAATTATTTTATAAACCCATACAATAAAAATCGGGTAATAATCAATTGACTTTCTTCTAAGATTAGGAGCAATTGTATAGGAATCATAGCATACACCATCTTGGATTACATCACATTGAGTGCCTTTCTCAAGAATATTTCTGCTCATCTTAATCCAATAATAAGAATCAATATCTCCTAAGTAAACATAGGTTTTACTTCCTGATTGATACTGTAGCCTTGACTTCATTGCATCTGCATTCTGCCTAATCTGCTCATTAATTATTTTTCTGTTATTTTCTGTATTAACAAATTCCTGAAATTTTTCATTTGCAACTACATCTTGTTGTTCTTTTGGAAAGTTAGGGTATTGCTTGGCAATTTCAGCTCTAATTTGAGATTTGTAAAATTCTAGAACATTTGATTCTGCTGATCTCTCTAGAGGAACTAATCTTGTTGGCTGAAGCCTAATTACTGTTGTAATAATCAAAGGAATAAGTATTAATAAAATCCATTTCTTATCAAGAAAAAATCGTTTCCAATTTTTTTTTAGAATTGATTTTTCTTTTTCCTTATCTCCCCCATCGCTATTATCCATAATCTTGAATAAAAAAAAAAAAATAATATATAAACCTTTGTATTGTTTTATTGTTATACATAAATTGGCTTCTCTGGAACTAAATATATCATCCAGAATGATAATGCTGTAATAACAGCCTTAGTAAGAACATTACTTAAGATCATAATAATTAACACATTAATAGGCAGCACACCTGAAAAAGCAATAATTGGGAAAATCAAACTATCAAGAGGTATTGATATTGAATTAGAAATAACTACTCTTAACCATTGTGGCTTATGTTTTCCTAAACCATTAACCCACCAATGATAAACTTCAGTATCTATTAATTCAGAAATAATCTCTGCAATAATAGATGCAATAACAATTCTGGGTACAATTCCAAAAATAAACTCAAATGCTTTTTGGCCGCCCTGAGCAGCCCAATTAGATTCTGGAGGTAATTTTACTACGAAAATAAAGTATAACACCATTATAACATTAATGACCCCAGCAAGAATAATTGCTGTTTGTGCTGCCCTCCTTCCAAGTTGCTTATGTATAAGGTCCCTCCATGTAAATGTAAGCGAATAAATAATTCCTGCATCCATTACAAGTTTACCCAAAACAATTACCTTGGCTGCAGCAATATCTGCTGTCATTTGCAGAAATATATAAAATCCAACTAGAATTATAGTTGCTTGCACTTTATCAAGTTTCAGTTTAATAGCCAATCTATGAATAAGGTCGCGGATTTTTTTCATATAAAAAATATAATATCTAATTATATTTAAATATTATTATATTAATCTTTTTTTTTATTAAATTATGTAAAATTTATAAAGATTAACGATATATAGCTATTTATAAATTTAATAGGAAGCATCATGAGAAATAAAGTAATTAAATCTATTTTGAATAATCCTCTTGAAATTTGGTATACTAAGCAACTCTTTCATATTATAGATAAACTCTTAGGAGAAAAAAATTCTAAAGAGGAAACAGAAAACTTTGTTAATAGTATGTTTGAATTAAGAGGAGAGTTAGTAGTTGAAAAATTAGAGAAATATAGAATGATTTTAGCAACAATTTCTAAGTCATTTCCTTTTATTGGTTCAAAATATCCTTATGTACAAATATTCCTTACTAGAAAATGCAATATCAAATGTCCTAACTGCAATGTCCCATCTAGTATAAGAGATGAACTTTCTTCTGAAGAATGGGAAAAAAATATTGAACAAATAATCAAAAAGTATAAACCAAAAATTTTGGGAATAACTGGCGGAGAACCTTTACTCAGAAAAAATACTTTGATTAAGATTCTTGAAATTTGTAGTAAACATTATGTACCAACTTCGTTGAATACTAATGGAATCTTATTAGATGAAATAACTATAAGGCAATTGAGGGATGCTGGACTTATTTCTTTAACTATTTCTTATGATGGTGTATTTCCTAAAGATAATGAACAAACTTTAGAGAAAGCTTTAATGGCTAATGTACTTGGATTGAGCACAACATTACAGTTTATTCTTTCTGAAAAAAACATGGATTGTGCTTATAATATTAAACAGTTAGCCTATGACAATGATTTATTGTTTAGTGTGCCTGTGGTTCAATCTGTTGGTGGAACTTTTTCTACAATGGATTACAATACTAAATCAAAAGAATTTATTGAATTTACTCATAAGTTCTATAAAGATTTAATTAAAGATAAAAAAATTTTTAGAATTAAATGTAAATCAATAGACAGCTATAATTGGATTAATTTCATATCAGAGCATTATCCTGACAAATGGAAATGTAAAAAATATTCTTGGCTTACAATTAATGCTGATGGTACATTAATGCATTGTCAAGAATATCCATCAAAATATAAGTTAGAAGAGTT
Source organism: uncultured Methanosarcinales archaeon (assembly GCA_964467845.1). Lineage (GTDB taxonomy): Archaea > Nanobdellota > Nanobdellia > Woesearchaeales > CAYXTQ01 > CAYXTQ01. Next base: position 7,090 of record CAYXTQ010000045.1, read on the forward strand.
ATTAGATAAAGAAAAACAAAAAGAGTTTAATGAATATCGTAATAAAACCACATCCTTATGTCCTGGTTGTCAATTTAATTGCTATTTTGATGCT
>CAYXTQ010000046.1:0-3341 GCA_964467845.1 uncultured Methanosarcinales archaeon
ATGTGAAAAAAAAGTAGAAGAAACAATAAAAGAAGAGACAGCACCAGAACCTCAAGACTTATGTCCAGACTGTAATGATAACAATGCATGTACAGAAGATATTTGTAATGAAGGAACAAATTATGAGTGCGCATACAAAGTAATAGCTCCCTGCTGTGGAAATAATAAATGCGAGGAAACTGAAGATAGTGAAAACTGTGCTACAGATTGTAAAAAGCAATTGTTAAGCAAAGAGGTACAAAACATAGTTTCTAACCAACAAAAAATAAAATCATACAAATATAGCCCATACGGAAGTAAAATAGCAGATAAAGTTTATGTCAAAGGAGACAAAATTAGATATGACTTAAATGATCAAAAAAGAAAAGATCATAACAATAAATATGATAGTGTGTTTTTGGATAAAATAAAGAAAGAAGCATATCTTGTTTGTACTGCTTTAAGTTGTGAAAACAGGAATGTTGCAGAAAAAAGCGACTATAATGAATTTATAATGGAAACTCCGTTAGAGATGATTGAGGGGGTAACTTACAAAGGAGACATACTACAAACAGAGGTTTGTGATACCTCTAAGCCATGCAATAAAGTTGAAGTAACTTTTAAGGATGGTAAAACAGGGTATTTATGGTTAGACAATTTTTATGGATTTCCTTACAAGATAGAAAAAGAAGGCAAAATGCAAGAATTTGTAACTGTTGCAGTTAATGCTGTAAAAGATGAGGATGTAAACCTGCCTTAATTTTATTTTTTTTTTTTTTTTTTTATTCTTCTTTAACGTGCCAATATTTTGGAACAATAAATATAAAAGTTAATCTATTCTTTAATAAATTATGATATTTTTTAATCCAAGTAATTTGATTTTCATGATACTGGGGTTTGTCATTTGGTATTTTTTTTACTTCAGAAAAAAAATAATTTTTTTTTGTTTTATAGCAGAATAAATCAAATCTTCCTAATGTTTTTATTGATTTTATAATTTTATTTTTTGGGATATTGGTTTTAACCTTATTTTTTTTTATATTGTTTATTAAAGAATGCTGGCCTTCTTTCAGATATAAGTTATATACTTTAAATCCTTTTTTTTTATAATATCTTGCTGCTACCTCTTCTATTCTTTTAATTCCTTTTTTTTCTAAGCTTTTTTTTCTAATGTCTTTGTTAATGTGGCAGATTTCTATTGGAATTTTCATATTAAAACGCCGACGCCCGGATTTGAACCGGGATATCCTTACGGAAACAAGATCTCTTTATCTGGTTGTGAAATATCCATAAATATTCCAGTCTTACGCCCAAAATATTTTAGTTTGCGCAGTACCAGATTGTGCCACGTCGGCTTAAGAATTAGTGTTTTTTATTTTGTTTATAAATTTTGTTAATTTAAAGTGAATTCAATAAAAAATAAAAATTCAATATCAAACATCAATATAAAAAAAAAAAAAAACTACTCAATCATCTCGATCTCTATATTAAGGCCTTCTGGGATTGGAACTCTCATAACTAAGCGTAAAGCTCTTTCATCAACACCTAAATCAATTAACCTTTTATGAATCCTCATCTCATACCTTTCCCAGGATGCTTTGCCTTCACCAGAAGGAGACTTTCTTGTAGTAATCTTTAATTTCTTGGTTGGTAAAGGAATAGGGCCACGCATGTCAACTCCTGTTTTTTCAGCTATATCTTTAATATAGTTACATACTTCATTAACTTTGTTTATGTCGGTGCTTGCTATTTTAATTCTTGCTTTTGGCATTTTCATTGCTCCAACAGGAGTTTACATCATGACAAACTATGTTAATCATGATCCCAATTAAGGGAATTTAATATTTTAAAAAATAAAAATAAAAATTTTTTTTTTTTTTATTTTGCTTTTGTAATATCTTTTTTAACTAAATCAATACACATACCTGCTGCTACTGTTTGTCCTGAGTCTCTAACAGCGAAACGAGCCATTTGCGGAATGTCTTTTTGTCTTTCTATTACTAAAGGAGTTATTGGCTTTATTTTTACTATAGCTGCGTCTCCATTTTTTATGAAATCTGGCTTTTCCTGCAATGTTTCGCCTGTTGTTGGATTAAGTTTTCTTGTAATTTCTGTAATTTGGCAAGCAACCTGTGCTGTGTGTATATGGAATACAGGAGTATAACCTGTAGTGATAACTGTTGGATGATTTAATACAATTATCTGTGCTGTAAACTCTGAAGCAACAGTTGGTATTTTATCAGTGTGTCCTATTACATCGCCTCTTGCTATATCTTTTTTACCAAAGCCTCTTACGTTAAAACCAACATTATCTCCAGGTTCTGCCTGCTGCATTTGTTCATGGTGCATTTCTATGCTTTTAACCTCTCCAGGAACTCCTTTTCCTTCTCTGCCCGGAACTGCTATGATTTTATCACCAACTTTCATAATACCGGTCTCTACTCTGCCAACAGGCACAACACCAATTCCAGTAATATTGTAAACGTCTTGGATTGGTAATCTTAATGGAAGTTGTGTTGGTTTTTCTGGCGGAGTTAATGTGTCTAAAACCTTTAATAAGCACTCTCCTTTGTACCATGCCATTTTAGCAGATTTTGTTACTATATTTTCTCCGACTAAAGATGCTGTTGGAACAAATTGAATCTTGCTTGGATTATAACCAACAGTTTTTAATAGCTTTTCCATATCTGCTTTTATCTGATTGAATACTTTTTCATCATAATTCTTCATGTCCATTTTATTTACTGCTACGATTAACTGATCTACGCCAAGAGTTCTTGCCAAGAAAACATGCTCTTTTGTTTGAGCCATTATGCCATCACTAGCAGCTACTACAACAACAGCAGCATCTGCTTGTGCTGCTCCTGTAATCATGTTCTTAATAAAGTCTTTGTGGCCTGGTGCGTCAATTATTGTAAAATAGTATTTTGGAGTTTCAAATCTTTTATGGGCTAAATCAATAGTTAAGCCACGTTCTCTTTCTTCTTTTAACTGGTCCATTATGAATGCAAACTCAAAGCCAGCTTTTCCTAGTTCTTTGGCTTTTTCCTTTAGCTTTCTCATAGTTGCTTCATCAACATTCTTTGTATCATAGAGCATCCTACCTACAGTTGTTGATTTACCATGATCTACATGTCCAATAAATACTAAGTTTATGTGTATTTTTTTTTCAGCCATAATTATCCCTCCACATATATTTTTTTATAAAATAGGTGGTTTAAGGAAATAAGGATTTGTTTATAAAGTTTGTGGTTTAAAGGTGGTAAAAACAGAATTTTTGAATATTAAGTTTAATTATTTTCAATATAGAAAATTAATTTATTAATTTTCCATCAGAAAATTGAAAGAATTTTCTTGTATTG
>CAYXTQ010000046.1:3441-7146 GCA_964467845.1 uncultured Methanosarcinales archaeon
AAAAAATATATTATTTTTTCCATCAGAAAATTGAAAGAATTTTCTTGTATTGAAAAAATATATTATTTTTTCCATCAGAAAATTGAAAGAATTTTCTTGTATTGAAATAAATAGTGATAATTTTATTAATAAAAAACAATCAATATCAAGAAATAAATAAAAAAATAAAAAAAATAATATTAAAAATAAAAAAAAAAACCTTAAGCTCCTAACATTGATTCAGTTAATCCTTTTCTCTGGACTATTTGATTTCTTACTTTCTGCTGAAGTTCCTCTGGAATTTTCTCGAACATCTGGTCAACTAAACTTGAGCTGCCTCTGCCTTCTGTTGCTGATCTAAGGTCAGATGCCCATCCAATCATTTCTGCTACAGGCAGTTTTGCTTTTATTGCTACTGTGTTGCCATGCTGTGTCATATCAAGCAGTTGCCCTCTTTTCGCTGCAACTAATTTTGAAACTTCTCCCATGTAAGTTGCAGGAGCTTCTATAAGCATAATCTGCAAAGGCTCGTACAGTACTGGATTAGCAGTCATCATAGCTCCTCTTATACCTCCCCTTATTGCAGGATAAACCTGTGCAGGGCCTCTATGAATAGCATCTTCGTGCAGCTTCATATCTATTAACCTTACCTTTACCTTGATACTAGGTTCACGAGCTAATGGCCCGTTTTCCATGACATCTTCAAACATATCTAATATCATATCGATAACTTCACCTAGGTAAACCTGGCCTCTTGTTTCATCTATAAATATATTGCTTCTATAGATATCCTTTACTTTGTCTGCTGTTTTACTTTCCATTCCTGCTGCAACAAACGCCTCTCTAATTACAAGATCTTTCTTCTTTACCCTGCCTTCATCAATCTTACCTTGCTTTATTGCATTATAAACTGATTCCTCAAGCGGCTCAACAACAAAGTAAAACTTGTTGTGTTTGTTCGGAGTTTTCCCCTCCACTTCAATTGATTTCTTCCTTAGGGATTCCCTGTAAACGACAATTGGCTCAGATGTCTTTATCTGAAGACCTTTTTCAGTAATAATTCTGTTCTCTACAATCTCTAGATGAAGCTCTCCCATGCCGCTAATTAAATTTTCTCCAGTCTCCTCATTAATTGTTACCTTTATGGAAGGATCTTCCTTTGCAACTTTTCGCAGCACTTCAACAAGCTTTGGCAAATCCTGCGGCTTAGTTACTTCTATGGATTTTGTGATAACCGGCTCAAATATATGCTTAATCTCCTCAAAAGGCTGCTCTATGGGTTCGTCTGATATTGTCTGGCCAGCCCAGCTTTGAATGCCTGTGATAGCTAGTACATTGCCTGCAGGCACTGAACCAAATGATTCTGTCTTTATTCCGAGATACATATATACATTTTGGATTCTCTGAGGTAGCTTTTGGCCACTAACATAAACCTGCATGCCTTCTTTTATGGTGCCGCTGTAAAGCCTGCCTGCTGCTAATTCTCTGCCTACTCTAGGATCTATTACTATTCTTGTGACGCAGAATGCAACTTTGCCGTTCTTATCACAATTAAGCATGCTTTTTCCAAGCTCTGACTCAGCATCTCCATGCCATATTTTTGGTATTCTGTATTTTTGTGCCTCTAAAGGATTGGGCAAATGCTTTGTTACCATGTCAAGAACAACTTCGGGCAATGGAGAGTTTTCCCAGAACCATTTTTTTTTCTCCTCTGCAGGAAGGTGGTAAACATTAAGGATATCTTTGAAAGTTATGTTTCTTTTCTGCATGAAAGGTATTGACAAAGCCCAGTTCTCGCGTGCGCTGCCAAATACAACGCTGCCATCAGCTATATTGACTTTCCATTTCTGGCCATACTCTTTTTCGGCAATTTCCTCAATAAGCCTATTGAACTCAAGTATTATCTTTGTTATCCTTTCCTGAATCTGATCTGGTGTGTAAAGCATTTCTTTTATCAGCCTGTCTACTTTATTTATGAAAAGAACTGGCTTAACCCTTTCCCTTAACGCCTGCTTAAGAACAGTTTCTGTCTGAGGCATTATGCCCTCTGAAGCACATACAAGCACTATAGTTCCGTCAATAGCCCTCATTGCTCTGGTAACATTACCTCCAAAGTCAACATGGCCTGGAGTGTCAATCAAGTTTATAAGATATTCATTGCCATGATACTTATGCACCATAGATACATTTGCAGCATCTACTGTAAGAAGCCTTTCCTGCTCGTCTGCATGCTGCCATGTCATCATACCTTTATCCAGATCAGCTGCAAGCGCCTCTGACATAAGGCCTGCTGCTGCTAAAAGATTATCTGTAAATGATGTCTTTCCGTGATGGATGTGGGCGCTAGTGCAGATATTTCTAATGTTTTTAGTTAGATTAACTAGCCTAACCATTCTGTCAACCATCTTCTCTCCCATTTTAGTGAATCCTCCTTAAATTTTAAAAAAAAAAAAAAATTTAACAAACGTGTTTTTCATGCACTGTCTTATATGTATGTAATTCGCTTGGCTTAAACCAAAGTTCTATTTCTTTTTTTGCTTCCTCTTTTGTTCCAGAAGCATGTATTAAATTTTTTATAGAAATCTTCTTACTGTCTGTGTAAGCATAAGAATGAACTGCAAAATCTCCCCTGATAGTGCCAGGTGGAGCAATCCTTGGCTCTGTTGGACCAACAATTTTTCTTACTATTTCAATAGCATGTAATCCTTCAATAACCATAGCAATAACCGGGCCTGAAGTTATAAATTCTTCCAAGTATTTATAGAATTTTTTGCCAATGTGAGCTGAATAGTGTTTTTTTGAAAAATTTTTATCAACCCAAATCATTTTCATACCTACTATTTTTAACCCTGCTTGTTCCAATCTAGATATAATCTGGCCAGTAATGCTTCTTTCAACAGCATCTGGTTTTAATAAAACTAAGGTATGTTCTATCATTTTAACCTCCTTTTACATAAAATTTTGTCCATTTTAATTTTCTTGCTTTACGCTTTAATTTAAGTTGATTTTTTTCACATTTAGATGAACAAAAGTTAAGTATTTTTCCGTCTTTCTGTACAAACATCACTCCTGTGCCTTTTTCTATTTCATTACCGCAAAAAGTGCATTTTACCATTTTAGCTTTGGCCTCTTCCACCGCTTTTGCTTAAAGCTCTTGCCTCTATTTCAGTTTCCCTTAACATTAACATGTCCCCTACCTGAACAGGGCCTTTTACATTTCTTCTTATTATTTTATTTGAATCCCTGCCTTCCAAAATTTTGCATCTTACCTGGATTGCTTCTCCACGCATACCAGTTCTGCCAACAACCTCTTCTACTCTAGCAGGGACTGCTTCTGTAAATGTAATTTTTCTTTTTTCTACTTTAACTTCCTCTACTCTCTTTCTTTTTTCCATTTACTACACCCTCTTACTTCTTAACCTTTGAGATAATCTCTTTTATAATGTCCTTGGATTCCCCTTCCTGCACTATTGTAACACTAGAAGTCCCTACATCTATGCCAGCAGCTGCTCCAAGCTCTTCTTTTGTAGGAACCTGAACACATACAACACCCTTTTCCTCACAAAGCAATGGAATATGCATAATTATTTCAGGTGGTGTTACATCTTTTGCTACTACCACTAGTTTAGCAGTTCCACGCTCTATTGCTTTTGTTGTTTCATTAGTTCCTTTTTTAATTTTTCCGGTTGCTTTTGCTACCTCTATTGCTTCAAAAACCTTATCTAT
>CAYXTQ010000047.1:0-1486 GCA_964467845.1 uncultured Methanosarcinales archaeon
GAAAAATCATAAAAGGTAGCTATAAAATGTCAAAATCATTAAAAAAGAAAAAAAAGGTGATGAAAAAATGAATACACGAAAAAATCAAAGATTTTTTGTGTCTCGGAAATCTTCGATTTCCGTGAAAATATTAATTGGAATTTTAATGTTTGTTTTAACATCTTGGATTGTTAGCGCAACTTTGGTAATTTCAACTGGTGACTCTGGTATTACCCCAGGAACAAACGTAAAATTTGCAAATGCAACAGAATTAGACAAGTATAATGTTGCTCATAATCTTGTAAACCAGATTCCAGATCCAGCTGAACCTGGCAAGTATGTTGAGATGAGATGGAAAATTGAAAACTTTGGTACTAAAAATGCTGAAAATGTTATTGTAGAGCTATTACCAGAATATCCTTTCAGCTTAGACCCTGGTGAGGGTGCTATACAAAATGTAGGTAGTGTTTGGGGACGTCAGATAGGAGAAAAAGGAGTGATGATTTATTATAAATTAAGGGTTGATAAAGACGCTGTTGAAGGTAACAACCAAATAAAATTAAGATACAGCCTGGATAATGGTAAAAGCTGGCTTATATTAGATCCATTCAATGTAAGAATAAGAACGCAAGACGCTATTTTAGGTATTGAAAGTATTAGCTCAGAATTTGACACTATAAAACCAGGAGAAATCTCATTAGTCAAAATAAAATTAAGGAATTTAGCTGATTCATTGCTAAAAGACATTAAAATAAAATTAGATATTGATAAAGTACCTTTTGCTCCAATAGGCTCAATTAATGAAAAAATTATTAAGAATTTAAACTCTGGTGAAACAAAAGAAATTGAATTCAATTTAATGGCAGAACCTAACGCAGAATCTAATGTATATAAAGTTCCTATAAAAATAGATTATATGGATTGGTCCGGAAATAAATATGTAAGAAATGGTACTGTAGGCTTAGTTATTGGAGATATACCTGATTTACTTGTCGGAGTAGACAGTTCAGAAATTGTTAATAGTGGTAAAACAGGCAAGGTAGTAATTAAATTTACAAATAAAGGCTTAACAGATATAAAGCTATTGAATTTTAAACTAAAGCCAAGTGATGCTTATATAATACTTTCTCCTTCTCAAGAATATATTGGGAATATTGACAGTGATGACTACGAAACAGCAGAATTCAATTTATATGTTAAAAAGACAAGCAAAGAAATCATATTATTGCCATTAGAATTAGAATATAAAGATGCTAATAACAAGGAATACAAAAAAGATGTTAATGTGGAATTAAAACTATACACTAAAACAGAAACTCAAAAGTATGGATTACAGAAAAAAAGCAAAGTTCTTGGAATAATAATAACATTAGTGATAATAGGTTTAGGATTATTTGTTTACATTAGATGCAGAAAAAAGAGAAAACCAACTTAAGTTTTTTTTTTTTTTTTTTTTACTGGCATTTTTTAGTATGGGTCCCAAATAAAAAACTTTTTAGAGCTTTTT
>CAYXTQ010000047.1:1496-5092 GCA_964467845.1 uncultured Methanosarcinales archaeon
AAAAATTTAAAAAATATTTTTTTAAAAAAAATGAAAAAAAAATAGAAAAAAAATTTAAATTTTTTTTTTTTTTTTTTCCTACGAACATTTGTGAGTAGGTACCGAAAATGAAACATTTTCGAGCATTTTTTTTTTTTTTTTTAAAAAAAAAAAATTATTAAATCCTCTTAAGAGGTTAATATGATTGGAGAATATTTGCTTTTTGCTTTGAATAATATTAAAAGTAGACGCCTTAGAAGTTATCTTACTATGATTGGAATATTCATTGGAATAGCTGCTGTTGTTTCTTTGATTGGTTTGGGAGAAGGACTAAGAAATGCAATAACTTCTCAGTTTGGTTTTTTAGGAACAGATATTTTTGCAGTAATGGCATCTGGGGGCTTTGGACCACCTGGAACAGGTGTTGTTAATCCTTTATCTGATAAAGAAATCAATGCTATAGAGCAGGTAAATGGCGTCGAAAATGCAGCTGGAAGAATAATGGAACCAGGTAAACTTGTATTCAACAGAAAGGCTGCTTTTGGCTATGCTATAAGTATTCCTGATGGAGAAGGCCGTAAGTTATTAGAACATGCGATGAATATGAAAGCTGAGAAAGGCCGTCTTTTAAAAGATGGTGAAAAAGGTTTAGTGTTTTTAGGTTATATGTTTGGTGAAGATGATAATCCTTTTGACAAGGCCATAATTCCTGGCTCTAAAGTAGAAATATTGGACAAGGAGTTTAAGGTTATTGGCATAATGGAAAAAAAAGGCAACTTCCAATTAGATGCTGCTGTTTTTATGAATGAGGATGATCTCCGTGAATTAGTAAATAGGCCTGGTGATGATTATGATATAATTGCTGTACAATTTGATGAAAATGCAGATTTGGATAAAATAATACAAGATGTTGAAAAAAAACTGAGAAAAGTAAGAGACGTAGAGGAAGGTGAAGAAGATTTTTCTGTAGAAACTCCACAGTCTATATTAGAGACTGTTAACTCCACCTTATTGGCTGTACAGATATTTGTTTACATAATTGCCTCTATTTCCTTATTAGTTGGTGGCATTGGAATAATGAATACAATGTATACTGCTGTTGTTGAACGTACAAAAGAAATTGGAATTATGAAATCAATTGGGGCAAAAAATGGAACAATTTTTACATTATTCTTTATTGAGTCTGGTTTTCTTGGCAGTGTTGGTGGCCTTATAGGAGCGATCCTGGGCTTCCTTGGAGCTACAGGCCTTGCATTTGTTGGAAAATTGGTTTTAGGGTCTGGTCTTATATCAGCACGCATCTCACCCTTATTATTTTTAGGCGCTATCTTTTTTTCATTTGTTATTGGCTCATTTTTCGGAACACTGCCTGCCATTAGAGCTTCAAAACTCAATCCTGTAGATGCATTGAGGGCTAGTAAATGATAAAAGACATAGTAAAATATTCAATTTCAAATATAACACAAAGAAAAACTAGAAGTTTCCTTACTATACTCTCTATACTCATAGGCATTGCTGCAATCTTTGCTTTAGTTAGTTTTGGTCAGGGCATTAACAAGTATGTAACCGACTTTTCAAAAGAGATGGGAACAGACAAACTAATTATGATGCCTGGTCAAGGTTACTCAACAGCCCCAGGAACAAGTAATATTGTTTTTACAGAGGATGATTTGGATTTTATAAAAAAAATAAAAGGGGTGGGTGAAGCAACAGGAATGTTGGCAATGACAGGCAAAATTAGTTTCAAAGATTATAAAGATAAATATACTTATGTCTTTGGTTTTTCAACAGACACTAGAGAGATGGAGTTAGTAGAAGAAATGTTCTCAGGCATTGACATCATAAAGGGTCGTGCTTTAAAAAAAGGGGATATATATAATGTTGCCTTAGGTTACAATTTTCAAGTTCCTAACAAGTTGTTTAAAAAAGCAATTAATGTTGGAGATACTATAAAAATAAATGATATTCCAGTAGAGGTTGTTGGTTTTTATGAAGAAGTTGGCAATCCATCTGATGACAGTCAGGTGTATATGACAATAGAAGGTCATAAAAAAATATTTGAAAGAGAAAATTATGAATACCTTTACATTAGAAGTGAGTTTGATCAAGATCCTAGTGATTTAGCTGATAAAATAAAAGAACGATTTAGAAAGCGTCGTGGTCAAGAAAAAGGTGAAGAAGACTTTAGCATTCAAACTTTTGAAGATGCGATTGCAACTTTTACTTCAGTAATTAATGTATTAAATGGAATTTTAGTTTTAATAGCTCTAATCTCAATAGTTGTTGCTGCTGTCAATATAATGAACACCATGTATACCTCTATATTGGAAAGAACTAGAGAAATTGGGGTTATGAAATCAATCGGAGCAAAAAACAAGTACATATTATTTATTTTTATTTTTGAATCAGGATTTCTTGGCCTATTAGGAGGCATCATAGGAATTATGTTAGGTTATTTAATAGCAAAACTAGGACAAGCAATAGCTGCTTCTGCAGGCTTATCAATGCTAAAACCATATTTTCCCATATGGCTAATAATTGGTTGCTTAATATTTGCTCTTTTAGTAGGAGCAGCCTCTGGTTTTTTACCATCAAGACAGGCTTCTAAATTAAATCCAGTAGATGCTTTACGTTATGAGTAAAAAAAAAAAAATTACCTAATCATTTTCTTTTATCTCTTTTTCTGTTAATACTCTATCATAAACATTAAAATTAATATTTCCTTTATCAGTACTTATTTCATTTTCTATTTCTTTTACCGCAAAGCCTGTAATCGGAATTTCTGGCATATATTTTCCTTCTGATTCTTTTTTTCCATCAACATATAATGCCTGCTTATCATTTTTTTTAAAAGTATAAGCAATTTGATGCATATTTCCATCAAGAAGTTCTACCTTAGATGTTGTTAGTTTTGGTATTCCTCCTTCAACTATTTTTTCATTATATAGATAATAAATAACAAGGCCGTTTACTTTTCTTGATCTAAACAACAATATTTTTGTAGGAGTTATTCCCCCAACATTTACATCTTCATCAACAGCTTTAAAATCAACTATTATTGAACCTTGCTCTGATTGTGTTAAGTCAGGATATTTTTCCTGTTCCTTTAATATAACTATAGTTTCCTTTTTTGGTTGTTTGGAAACATATAACACTACTAACAATATAAGCACAAGTATTCCTATTAGATATTTCTTTTTATTTTTTTTATTTCTTTCTTTCATCCTATAAAGTTTAAGAAACATAGAATTATTTAAATTTAATGGAAAATCACAAATTCTGAATAAACCAATAAACAATAAAGCCAATGATTGCTAAAAAGAAAAATAGCTTAACATACCATGTCCAGTTCTCTTTTAAATCCTCAGATGATAATAATTTATACCACATATTTACTCTTAATTTAGAGTATATTATAAATGTTTTGGATTTACGAAAATTGTTTTTTTAAAAAACATTAGGTAATCCTCTTTTTTATAAATGCGATTGAATTTTTCTTATTAATTGTAATGGCAACCTCTTATTTATTTAATTTTTTGAGTATAATAACCCACATAACTTTCATTTGATTTCTAAATATTATACCGCATTACTTTTCCAAATTTATTTAAGATTCT
>CAYXTQ010000047.1:5102-7012 GCA_964467845.1 uncultured Methanosarcinales archaeon
TTATTCTATATTAACAACATTTGTTGTTTTAAGAAGAATCCCATATTTCTTTAAGTCAACAATCTTTTCAATATCTTCTCTCTTAAGATTCATAAGTGCTTCATAATTTGCAATATTAAGCTTTTTTACTATATATCTAAAAGTATTCACATGCGTCCTTAATATTAAGCCTATAATCTTATGCTTGTTAAGACATTTGTGACATATAAAATTGTTGCCAATAATCTCCAACCACTGGCTTTCCTTCTTGCAATTATCACACCTCATATCTGCCCAAGAATAATAACTGCTTTAAAAATATATCGTTTAATTTTTTATTATTCTCAATATTCTAATTAACCATTAGGTTCTATACCAAAGATAACAACTATTTGTGCACCCATTCCAGTTTTTATTATTTTTTTTTATTTTATTAATAAATTTTAATCATTGAATTATAAAAAATTAAAAAAAAAAAATACGAGTGAAATTCCATAGTTAAGACAAACTATGTTTGGCTTATTGTTTTTGTGTACCTTATTGTTTTTTATTATTATTGAATTTATTCTATTGATTTTTTTTTTATTGAGTCTGGATTGCTTGGGTTAGTGGGAGGAACAGTACAATACTAATTTATTTTAATCAAAAAGCCACGAGATTATTAATTTAATTGGTTTTAGGATAATATTTTCTTTTTTAGTTAATTGTTTATTGTAATCTTTTTTTTTATCATCTTTAATAATTAATTGGTTTTCAAATGTTTTTTTTTTACCGCCATACTCAAAGTCACCATTTGACCACCATGTTTTACTATACTTGTCTTTTGTGTCAATTATATTAAAGCTTGAGCAGTCTATTTTACCTTCTTTTTTGCATGAAAATTCTATTGTCAATGAAGTTCCATTTCCGATAGGACAAGTTTTTTCTTTAAAACAGTTTCCTATAATAAAGATTCCAGTATCTATTGTATTGTCATCAACTATTGCTACAAAAGGCAATGATTTTGCTCCTCTAGATTCAATAAATTCTATTTTGTTTTTCCTTATGCTGTTAAATGTTAGCATAGAACTATTATAATCCAAACGGACTGCAATCCCATCTAATTTGTCTTCAACTTTAACGTTGCTTAGATAATAACTTACAGCAATAATTGGATTAGTTTCATTGCACTCTAATTTTTTATCATTGTTTTTTTCTATGTTGCAATCTACTGCTATGTTTATAGCATTAACTTCTGATAAAAAAAATAAAAAAATCAAAATAAAAAAATAATTTTTTTTCATTAGGTTTTTAACAAAATAAATGATATATTTAATAGTTTCTATTCTCAAGAAACAATTTAAAGTTTTTTTATTTATTTTAATTTATTAATTACTCCTTTAACTTAAAATAAACCCTTCTATTGCTCTTTCCTTTATTCTCACACTTTACAATTTCTAATGGACCGATTTCCTTAAGGCTTTTAACATGAGTTCCTCCATCTGCCTGCTCATCAAAATCTCCAATTGCAACAATTCTAATTTTATTTATTGCAGGAGGAAGTCCTTTTGCTAACCTTGCAATCTCTTGCCTTTTCAAAGCATCTTCTCTTGAAATATAATAAGAGCTTACTGGCAAATCTTTTTCAATCAATTCATTAGCTTTTGCAACATAATCATTTATCTTTTCCCTGTCAAAATTCTCTAGATCAAAATCAATCCTTGATTTATCTAAATCAAGCTGGTTACCTGTAATTAAAGCTCCAATCTCCTTATGAAATATTGCACTTAAAACATGTGCTGCAGTATGGCTTCTCATTAACTTGTATCTTCTCTCCCAGTTTATAATTCCTTTTACCTTATCTCCTGGCTGAAGTCCTGGCTTATCTACTTCATGGCTTATTATATCACCAAACTTCCCAACAAAAACAACATTAAATTCTTCATTATCTT